>NZ_JBQCVA010000092.1:0-2208 GCF_051962715.1 Neisseria sp. P0008.S010 | reverse complement strand
ATGTTTGACATGGTGAAGACTATCGCACCATCAGCCAGAAAACCGAATTTTGCTGGGTGGGCTAACGATATCCGCCTGATGCGTGAACGTGACGGACGTAACCACCGCGACATGTGTGTGCTGTTCCGCTGGGCATGCCAGGACAACTTCTGGTCCGGTAACGTGCTGAGCCCGGCCAAACTCCGCGATAAGTGGACCCAACTCGAAATCAACCGTAACAAGCAACAGGCAGGCGTGACAGCCAGCAAACCAAAACTCGACCTGACAAACACAGACTGGATTTACGGGGTGGATCTATGAAAAACATCGCCGCACAGATGGTTAACTTTGACCGTGAGCAGATGCGTCGGATCGCCAACAACATGCCGGAACAGTACGACGAAAAGCCGCAGGTACAGCAGGTAGCGCAGATCATCAACGGTGTGTTCAGCCAGTTACTGGCAACTTTCCCGGCGAGCCTGGCTAACCGTGACCAGAACGAAGTGAACGAAATCCGTCGCCAGTGGGTTCTGGCTTTTCGGGAAAACGGGATCACCACGATGGAACAGGTTAACGCAGGAATGCGCGTAGCCCGTCGGCAGAATCGACCATTTCTGCCATCACCCGGGCAGTTTGTTGCATGGTGCCGGGAAGAAGCATCCGTTACCGCCGGACTGCCAAACGTCAGCGAGCTGGTTGATATGGTTTACGAGTATTGCCGGAAGCGAGGCCTGTATCCGGATGCGGAGTCTTATCCGTGGAAATCAAACGCGCACTACTGGCTGGTTACCAACCTGTATCAGAACATGCGGGCCAATGCGCTTACTGATGCGGAATTACGCCGTAAGGCCGCAGATGAGCTTGTCCATATGACTGCGAGAATTAACCGTGGTGAGGCGATCCCTGAACCAGTAAAACAACTTCCTGTCATGGGCGGTAGACCTCTAAATCGTGCACAGGCTCTGGCGAAGATCGCAGAAATCAAAGCTAAGTTCGGACTGAAAGGAGCAAGTGTATGACGGGCAAAGAGGCAATTATTCATTACCTGGGGACGCATAATAGCTTCTGTGCGCCGGACGTTGCCGCGCTAACAGGCGCAACAGTAACCAGCATAAATCAGGCCGCGGCTAAAATGGCACGGGCAGGTCTTCTGGTTATCGAAGGTAAGGTCTGGCGAACGGTGTATTACCGGTTTGCTACCAGGGAAGAACGGGAAGGAAAGATGAGCACGAACCTGGTTTTTAAGGAGTGTCGCCAGAGTGCCGCGATGAAACGGGTATTGGCGGTATATGGAGTTAAAAGATGACCATCTACATTACTGAGCTAATAACAGGCCTGCTGGTAATCGCAGGCCTTTTTATTTGGGGGAGAGGGAAGTCATGAAAAAACTAACCTTTGAAATTCGATCTCCAGCACATCAGCAAAACGCTATTCACGCAGTACAGCAAATCCTTCCAGACCCAACCAAACCAATCGTAGTAACCATTCAGGAACGCAACCGCAGCTTAGACCAAAACAGGAAGCTATGGGCCTGCTTAGGTGACGTCTCTCGTCAGGTTGAATGGCATGGTCGCTGGCTGGATGCAGAAAGCTGGAAGTGTGTGTTTACCGCAGCATTAAAGCAGCAGGATGTTGTTCCTAACCTTGCCGGGAATGGCTTTGTGGTAATAGGCCAGTCAACCAGCAGGATGCGTGTAGGCGAATTTGCGGAGCTATTAGAGCTTATACAGGCATTCGGTACAGAGCGTGGCGTTAAGTGGTCAGACGAAGCGAGACTGGCTCTGGAGTGGAAAGCGAGATGGGGAGACAGGGCTGCATGATAAATGTCGTTAGTTTCTCCGGTGGCAGGACGTCAGCATATTTGCTCTGGCTAATGGAGCAAAAGCGACGGGCAGGTAAAGACGTGCATTACGTTTTCATGGATACAGGTTGTGAACATCCAATGACATATCGGTTTGTCAGGGAAGTTGTGAAGTTCTGGGATATACCGCTCACCGTATTGCAGGTTGATATCAACCCGGAGCTTGGACAGCCAAATGGTTATACGGTATGGGAACCAAAGGATATTCAGACGCGAATGCCTGTTCTGAAGCCATTTATCGATATGGTAAAGAAATATGGCACTCCATACGTCGGCGGCGCGTTCTGCACTGACAGATTAAAACTCGTTCCCTTCACCAAATACTGTGATGACCATTTCGGGCGAGGGAATTACACCACGTGGATTGG
>NZ_JBQCVA010000091.1:0-2376 GCF_051962715.1 Neisseria sp. P0008.S010 | reverse complement strand
TTTTTTCTCAAAAATCTTATCATATAAACAATAAAATGTTATACAATAATAGCCTTTCGAAATATGATGAGAAACTAAAATGACACAAACCACACTCAAACCCATTGTTTTATCTATTCTTTTAATCAGCACCCCCATCCTCTCCCAAGCGCATGAAACCGAGCAGTCGGTTGACTTGGAAGAGGTTACCGTCGTCGGTAAAAGCCGTCCGCGCGCCACTTCGGGTCTGTTGCACACTTCGACCGCCTCCGACAAAATCATCTCCGGCGATACCTTGCGCCAAAAAGCCGTCAACTTGGGTGATGCTTTAGACGGCGTACCGGGCATTCATGCCTCGCAATACGGCGGCGGCGCATCCGCTCCCGTTATTCGCGGTCAAACAGGCAGACGGATTAAAGTATTGAACCATCACGGCGAAACGGGCGACATGGCGGACTTCTCGCCCGACCATGCCTTGATGGTGGACAGCGCCTTGTCGCAACAAGTCGAAATCCTGCGCGGTCCGGTTACGCTCTTGTACAGCTCGGGCAATGTAGCCGGTTTGGTCGATGTTGCCGATGGAAAAATCCCCGAAAAAATGCCTGAAAACGGCGTATCGGGCGAAGCCGGATTACGTTTGAGCAGCGGCAATTTGGAAAAACTGACATCTGCAGGCATCAATATCGGCTTGGGCAACAACTTCGTGCTGCATACTGAAGGCTTGTACCGCAAATCAGGCGATTACGCCGTACCGCGCTATCAAAAAGAAGAAGGCCGTCTGAAACGACTGCCCGACAGCCATGCCAATTCAAAAACAGGCAGCATCGGCCTGTCTTGGGTTGGGGATAAAGGTTTCCTCGGCGTGGCGTACAGCGACCGTCGCGACCGCTACGGCCTGCCTGCCCACAGCCATCTCTACGACGACTGCCACGCCGACATCATCTGGCAGAAAAGTTTGATTAACAAACGCTATTTGCAGCTTTATCCGCACCTCTTGACCGAAGAAGACGTCGATTACGACAATCCGGGTTTGAGCTGCGGTTTCCACGACGATGATAATGCACACACCCATGTCCACAACGGCAAACCGTGGATAGACCTGCGCAACAAACGCTACGAACTCCGCGCCGAATGGAAGCAACCGTTCCCCGGTTTTGAAGCCCTGCGCGTACACCTAAGCCGCAATGACTACCACCACGACGAAAAAGCAGGCGATGCAGTAGAAAACTTCTTCAACAATAAAACACACAACGCCCGTATCGAGTTACGCCACCAACCCATAGGCCGTCTGAAGGGCAGCTGGGGCGTGCAATATTTGGGACAAAAATCCAGCGCGCTTTCCGCCATTCCCGAAACCGTCCAACAACCGATGTTGATTGACAACAATGTGCACCATTACAGCTTTTTCGGTGTAGAACAGGCAAACTGGGACAACTTCACGCTTGAAGGCGGCGTACGCGTGGAAAAACAAAAAGCCTCCATTCAGTACGACAAAGCATTGATTGATCGAGAAAACTACTACAACCAACCCCTGCCCGACCTCGGCGCGCATCGCCAAACCGTCCGTTCGTTCGCACTTTCGGGCAACTGGTATTTCACGCCCCAACACAAACTCAGCCTGACCGCCTCCCATCAGGAACGCCTGCCGTCAACGCAAGAGCTGTACGCACACGGCAAACACGTCGCTACCAATACCTTTGAAGTCGGCAACAAACACCTCAACAAAGAGCGTTCCAACAACATCGAACTCGCACTGGGCTACGAAGGCGACCGCTGGCAATACAATCTGGCACTCTACCGCAACCGCTTCGGCAACTACATTTACGCCCAAACCTTAAACGACGGACGCGGCCCCAAATCCATCGAAGACGACAGCGAGATGAAGCTCGTGCGCTACAACCAATCCGGCGCCGACTTCTACGGCGCAGAAGGCGAAATCTACTTCAAACCGACACCGCGCTACCGCATCGGCGTTTCCGGCGACTATGTACGAGGCCGTCTGAAAAACCTTCCATCCCTGCCCGGCAGGGAAGATGCCTACGGCAACCGTCCTTTCATCGTACAGGAAGACCAAAATGCCCCTCGTGTTCCGGCTGCGCGCCTCGGCTTCCACCTGAAAGCCTCGCTGACCGACCGTATCGATGCCAATTTGGACTACTACCGCGTGTTCGCCCAAAACAAACTCGCCCGCTACGAAACACGCACGCCCGGACACCATATGCTCAACCTCGGCGCAAACTACCGCCGCAATACGCGCTATGGCGAGTGGAATTGGTATGTCAAAGCCGACAATCTGCTCAACCAATCCGTTTACGCCCATAGCAGCTTCCTCTCTGATACGCCGCAAATGGGCCGCAGCTTTACCGGCGGCGTGAACGTGAAGTTTTAAAATCGGAC
>NZ_JBQCVA010000090.1:0-2396 GCF_051962715.1 Neisseria sp. P0008.S010 | reverse complement strand
GCGGCGATACGCCGTTTGAGGTTTTGCAGGCTTACTTTTCTCAACCTGTGGTGTAAACAACGCGGTTATTTTCTACACTTGATTGAAACCGCGTTTCAGCTTCGCAGAAACTTTTGCTTTCAGACGGCCTCAAATGACAAATTCCATATCGTCCTCCGCCTGTTTCCGGTATTGCCCGGGCGAAATGCCGTAAGCCTTTTTAAACGCCTTGCCGAAATGGGTTTCCGAACCGAAGCCCACCGCCAATGCTATGGCCAGCACCGAATCCGACCCCTGTTTCAACATTGCCGCCGCCTGCTGCAAACGGATTCGGTTCACAAAGGCATACGGGCTCATGCCCGTTTGCGCTTTAAACAGCCGCATCAGCTGCGCGCGCGACACCGTGGCCGCCGCCGCCATTTCTTCGATATTCCACGCCCGCTCCGGCTGCGCCAACACCGCCTGAATCACACCGCGCAAACGGCGGTCGTGCCAGCCCTTTAATATGCCGTCCGGCAGCGCGGGTATGCGGTTTTCCGATAAAAACGTCCGTACCAATAACACCAGCAGTACCGTCGACAGCGCGTCTACCACCGACTTGGAGCCGTGCTGCGGCCGTTCGGCCTCCTGCTGCAAAATCGCCACCACGCTTTGCAACGCGGTATGGCGCATATTCAGAAACACCGTTTCCGGCAGGCTGTCCATTAAATCGGCCTGACGGTCGTAATCGAAACGGGCGCAAAACAAGCTCAAATCCGCCTTGCCCGACCCGCTGCGTTTTTGCGTAAACACACCGTTGGACGCTATCTCCACCCCCGCGCCCGTATTGGCGCAAGCCGCATCACTACTCAAAACATGGCCGATTTTGTGCGGAAAAAACACCACATCGCCGCTGCCCAGCAGACGCGGTTTGTCCATACCGTCCACCTGAAGCCAACCCTCGCCGTCCGTTACGATGTGCACCAAGGCCTGACCGCGCCGCGCCTCATGCCGCACATACCATCCGCCCTGAAACAGGCATTGCACGTCCACACTGCCGCTGATTTGCGCCAGCGACACCAACTTGTCGAGAATATCCATTTTTACGCCACCAAATGATACGATTTGCAGATTATTTTAATATAAAACGCGCAACAATGGCCGCCGAAATCCGAACCCGGACACACTTAACCATACGGATACGGTTCAAATCGGGATAAGGCGGAGAAACGCCGTCCCGATTCGCAGCCAATCCGCCATCAGGAGCAAATCATGTTTAAAGACTGGAACGAACACACCGCATTGGTCAAAAAATCCTTCGGCGAAATGGGTAAAAAACACCCGAAAATGCTGCAAGCCTACGGCGCACTCGAGCAAGCCGCAGCAGCAGAGGCACTGGATGCCAAAACTCGCGAACTCATCGCCATCGCCGTGGCCGTGACCACACGTTGTGAAAGCTGCATCAGCGTCCACACCGCCGCCGCCGTTAAAGCAGGCGCGACCGAAGGCGAAATCGCCGGCGCATTGGCCACAGCTATATCGCTCAACGCCGGAGCAGCTTATACTTACGCCCTGCGCGCCTTTGAAGCTGCGGAAAGCCAACGCTAAAGAAAGGCCGTCTGAAAACTCAACTTCCTAACGGAAGTTGAGTTTCTGCGCAGCTAAAACGAAGTTTCCGAAGGAAGCCGAGTTTCTGCATAGCTAAAACGAAGTTTCGCAACAAGGCTGAGTTACTGCAAAACCAAAACAAAGTTTCACAAAACCCGAACGCCTAACCGTCAAACAGAAAGAAATGTCATGAAAAAACAAATCCTGACCGCGCTGCTTGCCGCAGCAATGCTCTCACCCGCCGTTTACGCCGCTGACGCGCACACCGCCGCACCCACGGCCCGGTCCGCCCAACCTGCCAAAGCAAAAGGCATCTGGATAGACGTGCGCACACCGGAAGAATACCAAGAAGGCCACCTTGCCGACGCAGTCAATATCCCGCATGACCAAATTGCCAATAAAATTTCCGCAACGGCTGCCGACAAAAACGCCCCCATCCACCTCTACTGCAAATCCGGCCGCCGTGCCGGACTGGCCAAACAGCAGTTGGAAAAAATGGGCTACACCAACGTCAGCAACCACGGCGGCTATCAAGATTTGCTGGCCAAAGGCATGAAATAACCGCCCTTCCTCCCTATATCACGGATGAGGTGTGAACCGGCAGGGCGGCGCTCCCCTGTCCTCCTGCGCCATATGCGCCCGTCCATCTGCGGCCTCTCCGCCAGCTCTGATTCGAATTTCATCCGCCACATCATCCGAGGCCGTCTGAAAACGCAACTTCCGCCAGGAAGTTGCATTTCTGCGAAGCTAAAATGTAGAAAATAACCGCATTGTTTACACCACAGGTTGAGAAAAGTAAGCCTGCAAAACCTCAAACGGCGTATCGCCGC
>NZ_JBQCVA010000089.1:0-2435 GCF_051962715.1 Neisseria sp. P0008.S010 | reverse complement strand
ATCCCTGCCGATTGGAACACAAGAAACGTCATCCGCACCTGGGCGAACAACAAACTCAGGATGGAAGACCAAAAAGGACAGGAACACATCAAACTCGCCACCGACTACCAAAAATCCCAACTCAACCTCGGCCACATCGTCGACTCAAACCGCAACAAACGTGGAGAAAACGGCGAAGGCTTCGAACTCAGAACCGACGGCTGGGGCGCCGTACGGGCGGGTAAAGGCATACTCGTCAGCGCAGATGCTCAGGGAGATGCCAAGGGGGAAGTTCTGGAGATGGGTAGAGCGATAAGACGCATGCGAAAAGCATTAGTCACTGCCAAATTACTGGATACTGCTGCCAAGCGCTCGGGCAATACTGCAACAGAGAGTATTGCTCAAACAAACCACATCAACAACAGCTTAAAGAAACTCAAAAAATCGGGAATCGTCATTTCCGCTCCCGACGGTCTGGCTGCCAGCACCAAACAAAGCATATTGAATACAGCTCAAGGACATATCCACTGGGTCAGCATGCAGGACAGTAATGTCAGCGCTGGCAAGAACTTTACTGCGCACGCGCTAAAAAGCATCAACCTGTTTGCGCAAAATAAAGCCGTTAAAATCCATGCTGCCCAAGGCAGGGTTGAAATACAGGCCAAAAATAACAAAATGCAGATTGGCGCAAAAAAAGACCTTGAGCTGACCAGTAGTACTGCCAAAGTAATGATCGTTGGTCAAGATGAGGTGATGATCAGTGGCGGAGGCGGAAGCTATATCAAATTAAAAAATGGTGAAATTATTCTTGCTTCCCCTAAGATTGTTCGCGTCAAAGCACCTGCAATGCCGGTGGGTGGTTCTGATAGCTTTTTCTTTAATGGTTTTGCAAAAACTGATAAAACCTGTATCCCTTGTAAAATTGCCGAATTAATTGGGCGTCCTGTCAATCCTATTTCAGGCATAAAAGTTTTACCGGATGAAACTGATTTTGCGTTTGATGGATTGGTACCGTTTGTATGGAGTCGCAGCTATTTTTCTGATTTGGAAGAAAGTTGGCTGGGTAGCGGCTGGCGCACCACATTGAGCGCCAAACTAGAGCGCAAAGACGGTCGTTTTACCTATACCGATAATCAGGGACGTACATTTGACCTGCCGGAACTGGAGGAAGATGAAGGACAGGTTCTGTTTGAAGCAGAACAAATCATCTTTGAACGAATCGATAATGGCAGCTATCAAATCAGTAATCTGGACAGTAGCGGCAAGCATAGATTTTCACCCCTACACCTGAATGACACCGATCGTAATGGCAGCGGTAATGGCACTTACGTTCTGACACAGGTAAGCGACCGCCATGGCAACGGCTATCGCATTGTTTACAACGAAGATACCGGTTTGCCTCATACCGTTATTGACGAACTGGGACGTGAGATATGGTTTGAGTTTGACAATCTCAGCCCTTTAACGCAGATCCCCGTTTACCGCCTTACCAGTATGGGTAGCTATAACGATAACCTACCTGAAGGCCGGGAACTTCTTGTCCGTTACCGTTATGACGACAACGGCGATCTTGTCGCGGTAGAAGATGCTGAAGGTTACGTTCACCGACGTTTCGGCTACCGCCGTCATATGATGATTCGCCACCAAACTACGGCCGGATTGAATACCTACTATCAATACGACCATTACACCCCCCAAGGTCGGGTATTGCGCAGCTATACTGACAACGGTGAAGAATGGCGTTTTGCCTATGCCGACGGGCATACTCAAATCACTGATGCATTAGGGCGTAGTGAGCACCTTTATTACGACCATCATGGCGAAGTCGTCAAAAAAGTCTTTGCGGATGGTAGTAGTGTCTTGACAGAACGCGATGCTTTAGGCCGACCCATTAAAATTACTGATGAAATGGGACGTGAAACCCGCTACCGTTATAACGAATGCGGGCTGCTGGCCTTTGTTGGCGGAGAAGGCGGACAAAACCAGCACATCCGTTATGACCAAGAACGCCGACCGGTAGAGATGACCCTCCCGCACAACCAAAAGACCCTGATTGAGTACAACGAACAAGGATTACCTGCGACCCAAAGCGATAGCAAAGGCAATGCAACCCGTTACCGTTACAACGAAAATGGGCAAATTACCCAAATTACCGATGCAAAAAATAACACTTATACTTTCGAATATGATCAGCACCACCGCCTGAGCACTCAAACCGACTGTTCCGGTCAGCAAACCCGCTATATCTATAACGAAGAAGGCAAACTTGCAAGTATTACCGATGCAGCCGGTCACACCACGCACTATCATTACCAAAATAGGAAACCATTGCGTATCGACTATCCGGATGGCAGTAGCGAACACTTCAGCTACGATCACGCTGGCCGACTGAGTGTTCTGACTGATGCCGAAGGCAACCGTACCGCCTACGATTACGACAATGACAGCAAACCAAC
>NZ_JBQCVA010000088.1:0-2488 GCF_051962715.1 Neisseria sp. P0008.S010 | reverse complement strand
CGTATATCAAACTGGCGAACGGGGAGGTTGAGATCGGGAGTCCGAAGGTGGTGCGGGTGAGGGCGCCGTTGGTGGTGTCTGAATCAAAAGGCATAAATTATCCATTACAAAATATCCCACCTTTACAAATATTTAGTAACAAACTTGACCTTTACGACATATTTGGTTTTTCAGAGGAAAAGATTCCTTTTACGGTAATAGGCAATAAAGACAGGGAAAGTCAGCATGGTACACTTGATAAAATGGGAAGAACCGATAGGCTATATTCGGATACAGCCGAAACAGTAAAAATTTTTGCAGGTAATGCCGCCTTACTGCCGGGTGAAGAAAGCGAGGAAAAATAATGGCTCAATATCGTTTTGAATTTTTGGATGCCGACCGCAAACCTATAGCCAAATGTCACTACCAAATCATGCAGTACGACTCTACATTGCGTAAAGATGTTGCCGATGAAAACGGTAGGGCGGCATTTGACTCAGAATTGATTGCCGGGAAAAAGATTTGGGTGCGTTTTTGGGCCCAGGGACAGCGACAAGATGCCGCATTCAGTACTCAACCTTTTTACTGGGCGGAAAATGTCATAACACAGCCGATTATGGCACCTAGAGTATATGAAATTAAACTTCGGGAGACGGGGAACAAAAATAACGAATCGGAAGATTACCGGCAGGCATTTTATGAAGTACGGGCCGGAGAT
Organism: Neisseria sp. P0008.S010; assembly: GCF_051962715.1. NCBI lineage: Bacteria > Pseudomonadati > Pseudomonadota > Betaproteobacteria > Neisseriales > Neisseriaceae > Neisseria > Neisseria sp. P0008.S010. The sequence continues at coordinate 1,791 of NZ_JBQCVA010000088.1, read as the reverse complement.
ACGTGGGAAGGGATTGCTCAAAAATGCAACACCAATGTATCGTTAATTAAATTCATCAACAACCTTCCCGATGACGGTACACCGCCAGAGGTCGGGGATGCGTTGCTATTGCCGAGAGGGGCGGAAAGGCCGTTAGATTCTGGAGGCCGCCCAGATAAAGGGGTGATTGAGAGCCAACCAAGCGACCCGCTTGACGATTTACTGAAAGGGTTGGACAGAAAAACATCTGAACAGAAAAAGGATGATCAGCCTATATTGCCGCAAGGTGCAGAACCTGTAGGGCAGGGGCAACCTGCACAGCCTGCTGGTAAAAATCCGCCTCCAGATGAAGGGAAGCCTGCGGAGGAGAAGCCGGGTATTCAGGAGGGGAGGGGAAGGAGTGGGAAGCCTGTAACATGTGTTCGAACAAAAATACCTCTTGAATGTCAAATTGAAGTTATTAGATTTAGTACCTCAAAAGGTGAATATGTTATTTCTAAACAATTATGGGATTTCATTTTATCTGCAGAAGGGTATAAAGCACAGCCATATGTTCCAACGGGGTCTAGTGGAGTTACATTAGGATATGGTTATGATTTAGGTCAACAAAGAAAAGATAAAATGTATCAAGAGTTAAGCCCATATTATACAAATGATCAATTAAAAAGATTAGAAGAGGCAATAGGGAAACGAGGAGATGCGGCAAGAAAAATTGTAGGAAAATTTAGTGATATCACTATAACTAGAGAAAAAGCACAAAGGTTAGCTATTTTAGTAAAAAGAAGATATGCGGAAGACACTGTTTCTATATATCCGGAAATACTTAATTATCATCCTCATTGTCAAGGAGCAATATTGTCATTAGTTTATAATAGAGGAAATCTATTAATAGATAAACCTAATCATAAGCCACGGGGTGATATGAGAGATATACAATCTGCTTTAAGACAAAATAGAGGAAATGATATACCAAAATATTTGAGAGCAATGAAGCGTCTATGGAGCCCTACAAAAGAAAGGGGTTTAATAATACGCAGAGAGGGAGAAGCTGAGTGGTTTGAAAAAGGATTGCGTTGTGATTGTTTTAAATAATAGAACATTATTTGTTGTTATTTCTATAATTCCAATTATTGCATTTGGTAAATCACCTGAAACGGTTATCGATAACGATGCATTAAATAAACCATGCTATATAAATAGCATCAAACAGGAGGATCTTATTGTATGTTTTTCTAAATCATATTTACTGGCACAAAAAAGATTAAATAATAATTATTTAATTGCAAAAAAACAGAAAAATATAAATATAAAAAATTATTTAATTCGACAACAAATAAAATGGAATAAAAGCAAATTTGATCAATGTGTGTTATTACCAGAAAGAGAAGCTGGAAGAGAGGAAGTGTTTGAGTATTTACAATGTGTAACTAATTCTGTTTTAGCGCAAAATGCCTATCTAGAAGAAACTTATATCTGCGATAATAATCCGTGTCAATTTGAAGAATTATATTTCTTTAAAACTGTGGGATCTGATGTAGATTAGTACGCTGTAGCTGCTATTGCCATCCAAAGCGATAGCAAAGGCAACACAACCCGTTACCGTTACAACGAAAATGGGCAAATTACCCAAATTACCGATGCTGCCGGTCACACCACGCACTACCATTACCAAAATAGGAAACCATTGCGTACCGACTATCCGGATGGTAGCAGTGAGCACTTCAGCTATGATCATGCTGGCCGACTGAGTGTTCTGACTGATGCCGAAGGCAACCGTACCGCCTACGATTACGACAATGACAGCAAACCAAC
>NZ_JBQCVA010000087.1:0-2509 GCF_051962715.1 Neisseria sp. P0008.S010 | reverse complement strand
CGCGGACGGTGTAGCTGCGGCTTTTTTGGAATCGGTAGTCGACACCGGAGAAGCCGTGGTGCTTGAAGATGGCGGCAGCGATATCGGGGACGGTTTGGAAATGTTTTAAAGCCGCGAAGCGCGGCTCTAAAACAAAGCGGTAAACGGTTTCATCCTTGGAGACGGACAGCTTCTTGCACGAAGTGATGATGCCCTGCCATTGTTTCGCAGGAGGGTCGTCCGAACCGGCATAACTAATCTATCTCTTATAATTGCAAGCAAAGGTTTTTATTTCCCATAGTAATTCGTTTTTTTCCACATTTTCTCCACTTATATCTAATCTGATTTGACAAATTTCCTTAGCTTCTTTGCAAATTGGATATTCTTCCCTAGATTTACTAAAACAAACAACATTTCTGTCCGGTGCGCTTATATCTTCTCCATAAAATGAATACTCATGTACAAATTCGAACCATTCAGTATTCATTTCTCTATGTTCCGTTACACTAAAAAATACTATATGCAGAAGATCATTAGTCATCATTTTGAAAACCAATGTTGAATTTTTTGGAATTTCTATATTTTGTCGCATAATTCTTTTTGTCATGTAGTATTCGTATTTTGCATCTCCATTAGAAGGGTAGTCATAATAATAGTGCACTTCAATTGGATAATCATTCTGATTATGTACTTTAATATGGCGTACATTCTTATTTTCACATGAATACTTATCACCATTCCCAATTAGCATCCACTCTTTATGTTCAGAAAGAAATCTCTTGCACCATAACTCTTTTCCAGATGTGCTAATCCAAACATAAGATAATAGTAATGCTAAAACAATAAAAGGGGAAGAAACTATAAAAAATAAGATTTTTTTACTCATTTTTTTAACTTTCTTTAATATTTATTTCCTATCATCTTGTTTTGGCTTTATCCAATTACCCTTATGACAATTTTCTTTATGTAATGCTTTCGCACCTTTTAATTTAGCCTTATCTGTCAGATCTAACAGTTGTAAAATCCGTTCCTTTTTCGGCTTAATACCTTTCATATATTCGTTATACATTACATATCCCAATTCAATAGTAACTTGATCTTCAGGGTTATCCCATTGTTTAGAATTACCCGACCAAAATCTCAGCATAAGCTCCTGCCAAGCTACTGCTTTCCCTTTATAATCCTGCATTAATTGAGCTGCCCCCGCACCATAATTTAATTCCTCTTCAGTAAATCCACATACCCTACCAATGAAACCATAATGAATATTTGACCATACATCGTAAAAATAATCAAAATCCTTATAACGATGATAGTGCCCTTCTTTCCTTTGGTTTCCATCTAAAGATAATACCCTAAACTCATGATTTGCTGCGATTTTTGGCTTATGATCCCATGGTTTATCGTAATCTATTTGCTCTTGAAATAACAAATACGCTTTTGAATTTAAAGTTGCTTTTCTCCCCATGAGAATACTGAGCGCATGAGATCCATTTAATATAATTTCTTTAGTACTTAATGGGTTTGTCGCCATTGCATTTAGTGATTGCAGTTCCTTCGTAATAGGGTGCCTGATATTTTTATTCATCTCCTCAGCAATATAATGTGCAATAGCATGAGCTCCTTCATTAGTGTGTAAGCAGCCAAACTTTTGCTCTTCCACCGTTTTAACTTGCTGAGTCTGTGCCGCTGACATTTTCCACCTGCCTATAATTGTTCTTCCGCTCTCTAATGAGACTGGAAAAGAAAAATTTACTCCAAGTGGCTGATCATTTAAATAAAGGGTAAATACCGCTTTGAATTGTTTTAGATAATCTTCAAATTCCGCATCAGTAAACGCTTTATCAAAATATCCTAGATATTTTTCTTTATGATTTGGTCTCTCAATATCCCAAAAATGCTCCTTAGATTGCAGCGTTGTAGAAAAACTTTGTAGCCGATTAGGAGAAATTATTTGAATATCTTTAGTTTTGGGATGAGTAAGTTTAAGGGAGTAATGCAAATGTGTAATTTTTATACCTGCATTAGTTTCAATTTTTAATCTTGCATAGACTCTTCTAGTGCTCATAGCTATCTTCCAATAAATGAATAGAAACGTTTTCGGATTTGTCGCTGAAAAAAACTTCGGTAAAACCATTTTCATCCGTTATTCCGGTTGTTGTTGAACCGTCTTCTCTAAATGCAAGGTATTTTTTTCTTGCATATATATTTCCACTTTCATCCTGCATTTTAAATTGAACATTATATGCCCGAGTAAATGGTTTCATAGGATAAGAATATGCATTCGCCCCACCCACCACCAACGGCGCCCTCACCCGCACCACCTTCGGACTCCCGATCTCAACTTCTCCGTTACTCAGTTTGATATACGCCCCTTTGCAGGTAATCAGTATCTCTTCCTTCGCCGCAATGGTGATTTTCCCTGCGCTGCTGGTTAACGTTGCGTCTTTCAGCGCATTCAGTTGCAATTCGTCGTTCTGTGCCTGTACGGTGACTGCACCCTGGTTGGCCTGTACTTTGATTCCTTGGC
>NZ_JBQCVA010000086.1:0-2919 GCF_051962715.1 Neisseria sp. P0008.S010 | reverse complement strand
GGTTCGGGTTAAGGGTAAATCTGATTGCAGGACTGATTAATGCGATGGGATGAATATTTTCGCAAGAGGTCTAATACAGCTTTACCTTTCGGCGAAGCGTGTACTGTGATTGATGCGCAAGTGGCTAAACTCACTGACATACAATACATCATAGCTTTTATAACAATCTGTATAAACGATGCCGCCAGGCTTTACCCACTCGCAAATAATAGGCAGAAGGCAGCTGTTTACGTATTGGATACGACAACGGTATAAACCTTACTATTACGCTTTAAAAGCCCGAATGCAAAGACCTTCCCTGCCGCACCGCGCCTGTCTGCCTTTGTGATGCCCGCCAAAGTAGCTTTCATCTGCTTCTACTGCACCATCAAACATTTTCAAATGCGGGCTGCTGTGAAATATAAGCAGACGCAGCCGGTGGAAATAATAAGCTGCGGTATTTTTTGACGCCGACCAATTGGGTTGCCGCTCTGGCGGTAACGCCTGCAACGAATAGTTCGATGAGCTTATTTTGCTTATACTGACTTAGGCGGCTTCTTCTCATGGGGATAATTCTAGCTTGAATTGAATTCCCTAGTTATCTAGGACAGCCCCAACGGATTTATTGGGTGCTGATAATCCGGTTGATCTGCCATTCAAGAAACGGCGTATATGCCGAGGCGCGGCGGATGATGGCTTGGTCTTCGTTATCCGGCGTGCTTGGGCGGCTTTTGGCGGTTTGGATGTTTTTGTTGTCCCATTTGTGGAATGCTTTGCTGTGTTGGTGATAGAAACCGCGTTCGGTAATGATGACTTCGGGGTTGTAGCCGTAGCCGCACCATGCGGAATCGGGTTGTGGGGCGGTGAGGTTGCAGCCGGTTTGGTAGTAGCGTGATTTGGACAGGCTTAAGTTGTAGAGGGTCGGTAGGATGTCTTTGTGCGAACCTGCGCGTTCGGGATGGTATTCGGCGCTGCCGCGGTAGGCTTGCGGGACATAAAGGTAGAAGGGGACGCTGTGGCCGAGTGCGGCATCAGCGGATTCGGGATAGCCGATGGCGCGCATATTGTGGTCGCCGGTGGCGGCGATAATGGTGTCGGGCGCGATGGTTTTCACTTTGCCGATAAAGCGGCCGAGTTGGTCGTTGCTGTATCGGAAGGTGTTGAAAATTTCATTCAACTCTTTGCCTGAGGCGAGGTTGGCAAGGCGTTTTTGCTCTTGTTCGTCCAAACGGAAGTTTTTCGCCTGATGCGGCGCGGGCAGGCGGTAGGGCGGGTGGTTGGTCACGGACATCATCATGATGAATACGGGCGTGCCGCTTTTTTCGGCGCGTGCGAGTTCTTCTTCGGCATAGCGGAACATGAATTCGTCGGGCACGCCCCATGTGTCGGATTTTGCTTCGGGATAGTGGGTTTTGAGGGTGTTTTCATCGATGATTTCGTTGACGCCCAAGTGCCGCAGGAAGGTGTCGAAATCGCGCCAGCCGCCGTTGCCCGCCGTAATATAGACGACGCGGTAGCCGGCATCGAGATAGGGTTTGAACATATTGCCGAGGAAGGTTTTGTTTTTAGCAAGGGATTGGCTGAGGTTGAGGCGCGGGCTGCGGACGAAGAAGCGGTGCAGGGTGTCGCTGGTGCCGTCTCCCTCGGAAACGAATTTGCGGTACACCCAGTCTTGCTGCCAGTGTTTGCCCAGTTCGCCCAAGAGATCCCGTTCGGGATTGTCCATGTTCAAGAGATGTGCACTCATGCTTTCCATAACGGTGAGAACGACGTTGGGACGGTGTTTTTCGACGGCGGCGTTTGCGGCGGTTTGGGCAAAGAGCTGCGTCAAGTCAGCATCGGTTTTTTTATCGAGCAGGGTACTGATGAGCCGGCTGCCGTCTTCGTCGGAGACGGGATGGAAGTCGTTGCTGTTGCGGTATTCGTTGACTGCCCAGCTTAGGGAGGTCAGGGCGTTGGGAACGAGTTTGTTGATTTGCGGTGCGGCGGAAATCTGCATGGCGGTCTGACGCAGGGGGAATTTGCCGAACGAGCCGCGTATGCCTGCGGCAAGCGCGAGGACGGGTAAGAGGACGGCGGCAATCCAAGCGGTTTTTCCCCATGAGGTCGTCTGAAAGCGGGTGCGGCGGCGGATGAGGCTGAAGATTTTGCCGAAAACGAAAGCTGCGGCAATCAAGGCGGCCAGACAGGGGATGACGGGATAGTCCGACCAGACGGTTTTCAGGACAGCGCGGGTGTCTTCGTCCGCCAGCCCGAAGACGAAGACGTCAAATTGACGGTCGTAAACGCTGTAATAGAACCAGTTGCCCAGCGCGGCGGCAAAGACGGTCAGGAAAAGGACGGTTGCGACGGTAGGCAGGAGGCGTAGGGTAAAGGCGGCGGTTTTCTGCGTAGCCAGTCCGAACAGCCCGATCAGGAAGGGGAAGGCGGCGGCAACGGAGGCGATTTTGATGTCGAACAACAGCCCTTTGACAAACAAAGCCGCCAAATCGCCCGCGTAACGGCTGCGGATGTCGTCTGAAACGAAATGATGCAGCATGAAGAAACGTTCGGCAGAGAAAACGGCGACGATGGATGCCCATAAAATCAGGCAGATGAGGAGGGTTTTCCGATAGGCGGCAAGGCGGGTCATCATAATTGGCGGGTAAGATGGTTTGGATGTAAATTTATATCAAATTGGGTAAGGTGTGATTTTACGGTTTAGCGGTATGGCTTTCAAGATATGGCAAAGGATTATCGGGAATAGGAGGGGTTCAGACGACGCTTTATCCGACATTTCTGCGCTACTTCATTTATGTAGGAAGGGTTGCGCCGCTGTATGGGTATTTGGATTTTTGTTAAACCGGTTTGGGCGGTTTTATAGTAGACCTCTTGCGAAAGTATCCTGAAGATTTACAATTTCCAAATGAAATACGAAAACCTAATCCAAAGAAGCAACAG
>NZ_JBQCVA010000085.1:0-3206 GCF_051962715.1 Neisseria sp. P0008.S010 | reverse complement strand
AATCAGGAGGTATTGGGGGAGGCGAAAACAGCCGAAAACCTGTGTTTGGGTTTCGGCTGTCGGGGGAAGGGCTTTTTGCAAAGGTCTCGGACAGTTAGGCGGTTACCGAATATACGCTTTCAGACGGCCTTTCTTTATCTGCAATCAGTTTCGCCACGGCGGCGGCCAAGCCTTTCCTGTCCATGTAGTCGCGCGGGATTTCGTCGATGGCGGTGTGCAGCGTATAGCTGTCGCTGCCTCTGTTGCCCAAGCCGCACGGGCGCAGGATGGTCCAGTGCAGGCCGCTTTGGCGCAGGTGGTTTTCCGCTTCGGTTTTGGCCTGAACCGCTTCGCCCAATGCCTGTTTGAACATTGCGTTCGTGTTTTCCCACTGTTCGCCGCAGCCCATGCTGGTTACAAGTATCAGGCGGGCTTTGGGGGCGTGGGCGGCCACCGCGTCGATGATGTTGATGTTGCCGGTTGCATCGCTGCGTACGCCCGCTTCGTTTTTGCCGCCGACAAAGCTGACGACGGTTTGCGGTTTGCTGTCGCGGATGACGGCGGCGCAGGCTTGCGCGTCAAGCACGTCGGCCGTTGCCGTATGCAGTCCGGCTTGTGTGTAAAACGGGTCTTGCGCCTGTTCGGGACTGCGCAGGACGGCGGTGAGGCCGTCTGAAAAACCGTCCGACAGCAGGCGCGTTATCAGTTCTCGGCCGCTTTTGCCGTTTGCACCGAATATGGTCAGCATGATTACGCCCCTTTCCCTTCGGCAAACAGCGCGCGCATGGCTTCGATTTGGTTTTGGCGCAATTCGCCGTTTTCATCGCGGCCGACATAAATTTTGAACATCGCGCCGCCGCTGCGGTTGATGAAGTTGAGCGAAACCGTGTCTTTGCCCATAAAGGGGCGTTCGACCAAATAAACCGCTGTGCAGTTTTCATAATAAATATGGCCGTGGATGCCGCCCGGTTCGGCTTCTTGGAAATTGTAGAAGCCGTGTCCTACGCTGCCGCCGGGCAGTTTGCCGGTTACTTCGGCAATGACGTCGGGCGTATGGGCGATAAACGTAACTGCTTCGTCCCACTTGGCGATTGCCTGCATGATTTCGACAAAGCGTCCGCCGTCTGTTTTCTTCACCGTGCCGGCGGGCAGGCAGTTGATGACTTCTTCGAAACTGCATTGGAAGCGTCCGGCCAGCATTTCGAGAATCTGGCCGGGATTTTCGGCCAACGAGTTGCGCAATACCGTTTGTTGTTCGGCAGACAGGGGGTTAGGCATAGATTGCTCCTTTTCTTCGTTTGCGGGTAGGGCAAGCATCAGCTTGCGGGTTAAGGTGGGCGACCAGTAGCGGCCGCTGGTGTTTAAATGAATCAGGCCGTCCGAATCGGGTTTGCTGGTCAAACCGAGTTCCGCCCACTGCGCCAGCAAGGCTTGCGCGCGCGGTTGTTCGGCAAACAGGCGGCTGTCTATGGTTCCGGTTTCGATATCGTGCTGCAAACGGCCGAGCAGGTATTTATTGTCGCTGTGGCGGCTCATGTAGGCGATGTTTTTTTGGCCGGCGGGCGTGGCAAGGTAACTGTCCAAATCGCTTTGCACCTGATAACTGTATCCGCCGCCGTTGCCGCCCGCGCCCGAACCGAATGCAAGGCAGGCCATATTCGATTTGACCAGGCGGTTGTACAGGTTGCGTTCGCCGCGTTCGGGATAGGCGAAGTGGTTGTTGCTGATTTGCCGCCAGCCCTGTTGTGCCAAATACTCGACCGTATAGGCATATTGCAGCGACTGCGTGTCGAAGCCGGCCGGCGGCGGAAACGCGCCTTTTTCTATCATGCGGTTGATGGGCAGGAAGGGATAACAGTTGAAGGCATAAGTATCGAGACCCGACAGCGGCAGGGTGGCCACAATGCGCAAGTCATTATGCCAGATTTCATCGTTTTGCCCCGGCAGGCCGAAAATCAAATCGGCCACGACCACGGCATCCAGCCTGCCCAGCTTTTCCAAATAGGCGGCCGCTTCTTCGCCGCTGTGTTTGCGCCCCAAACGGCGGCGGATGGCGGTATCGAAAGTCTGCACGCCGATGGAAATGCGGTTTACCCCCGCATCGATGTAGGCCTGTGCCTTGGCTATATCGAAATGGCTCATGCGGCCTTCCAGCGTGAACTCGCAATCGTCGGCCAACGGCAGATAACGGTAGCAGGCTTTGATGAGTCGGACCAAATCGTCGGTCAAAAGCGCGGTGGGCGTGCCGCCGCCGAAATAGACGGCACGGATTTTGCCGTTTCCTTGGCGGATTTCGGCTTCCTGCGCCAATTCATTGATGATTTTATCGGTATAGGTACGGCTGTAATCATCTTTCCAGGCGTTGCGGTAAAAGCCGCAGAAAACGCAATGGTTGGCGCAGAACGGGATATGTAGGTAGGCCAAGGCATCTTCCTGCAAAACCGTTTGCGCCTGCTCGCGCCAAAGCCGTTGCCACTCATCTGACGGCACGCCGATGCCGCCCCACACGGGCATCAGTGCCTGCCGCTCGGGAAAAGCATCCGGTACGGCTTGCCCGTTGCTGATTTTTATTTCTCGTTTCATGGTATCATGAATCAAATAATAACAGTTATTATTCTGTGTAAAAAAATGAGATATTGTTTTTGATTCATATCAAATAATAGAGAATTATTATTAAGAGACCTTTGCAAAAATAGTCTGTTAACGAAATTTGACGCATAAAAATGTGCTAAAAAATTTTCAATCGACTAAAACCTTTCTGATACTGAGAAAAAAGTGGAAGAAATCAGGGAGGTTCCTCATTTTGAAAATGGTGTTGAGTATAAAATTTTAATAACTTATGTTATTGCAAAGGTCTCATTAAATCTAATAGGGATTATTTAAAATTTGGAATTTATATGAGGGAAGTTAAATTATTTAAATATTGTTTATAATCAATTTATTATATTTAATAGATGGTATGTGTTTTAGGCAAGTTTCGGGTGGGATAAGTTATAGAAAACCGATTTTCTGGATATTTTGTATATTCAAGGATTATCTCCTTTGGCTTAACAGCAAGGAGGCAACTAGGTTAAACGGATTGGCGGTTTATGATTTTGTTTTGATTGCATTGTTTCAGTGCCGATAATAAAGAGATGCCAAAACCTTTGTAAAATCCCCTAAATTCCCACCAAGACATTTAGGGGATTTCTCATGAGCACCTTCTTCCAGCAAACCGCACAAGCCAT
>NZ_JBQCVA010000084.1:0-3350 GCF_051962715.1 Neisseria sp. P0008.S010 | reverse complement strand
AGCCGTTTGAATTCCCTGTTGCTTCTTTGGATTAGGTTTTCGTATTTCATTTGGAAATTGTAAATCTTCAGGATACTCTCGCAAGAGGTCTAATATCATCCGTACCACAACACATGACGGGACAGGCTTTCTGCCGCCATGCATAAAACCTTGACAGGCACGCGCCAGGCCCTACAATGCCGCAGCCTTTTTGGAAAACCGATATGAAACTGATAATTCTCGACCGCGACGGCGTCATCAACCAAGACCGGGACGACTTTGTAAAGTCGGCCGACGAATGGATTCCCCTGCCCGGCAGCATGGATGCCGTCGCCTTCCTCTCCGAGGCGGGCTACATCGTGGCCGTGGCCACTAACCAGTCCGGCATCGGGCGCGGCCTGTTCACCATGCAGGAACTGACCGAAATGCACAACAAAATGCACAAAATGGTTCAGCAGGCGGGCGGCGTGATAGACGGCGTTTGGTTCTGCCCGCACACCGCCGCCGCCGACTGCGGCTGCCGCAAGCCGAAAAGCGGCATGGTGTTGGACATTCTCGACCGTTTCAACGCCAAAGCCGAAAACACCTATATGGTGGGCGACAGCCTGCGCGATTTGCAGGCCGTGGCCGGAGCCGGCGGCAAACCCGTGCTGGTGCTGACCGGCAAAGGAAAGAAAACGTTGGCGGAACACGCCGCCGAACTGCCCGAAGGCACGCAGGTTTTCGACGACCTGATGGCGTTTTCGCAATACCTGATGGGACAGGACGAAGCCGAAACGGAGGCAGGCCATGCTGTTGTTGCGTAACCTTATCTACTGGCTGATATTAGTGGTCAGCCTGATTACCATGTTCCCCTTCATTATCCTCGCCATACCGATTCCCAACGGCGCGCACACGGTAGCCCGGCAGTGGGTGAAAATCCTAATGTGGTCGCTGAAAAACATCGTCGGCTTGAAATACCGGCTGGTCGGCGCGGAGAATATCCCTGACAAACCGTCCATCATTTGCGCCAAGCACCAAAGCGGCTGGGAAACGCTCGCCCTGCAGGAAATTTTCCCGCCGCAGGTATTCGTGGCCAAGCGCGAACTGTTTAAAATCCCCTTCTTCGGCTGGGGGCTGAAAATCGTCAAAACCATAGGCATCGAACGCGGTAGCGCGCAGGCTAGCAGCCAGTTGGCCAAACAAGGCAGGGAGCGGCGCGACGAAGGCTATTGGATTACCATTTTCCCCGAAGGCACGCGGGTCGCACCGGGCAGCAAGGGACGTTACAAAAGCGGCGCGGCGCGGATGGCGAAGCTGTTTGAAATGGACATCGTCCCCGTCGCCCTCAACAGCGGCGAATTTTGGCCGAAAGATTCGTTTTTGAAATACCCCGGCACGGTGGACGTCATCATCGGCCCCGTCATCCGCCATGAAGACGGCAGCGAGGCCGAACTAACCGCCCGCTGCGAAGAGTGGATTGAAACGCAGCAGCAGCACATTAACGGCAAAGGCCCGCGTGCCGCCGCGAACCGTCATTGACGGCGGGATTCCGTTTCTCCCGATTCGTCAAAGGCCGTCTGAAAACGCAGTTTCAACAAAATCGAAACTGCATTTTCAGACGGCCTTTTGCTTTCTTGCCGACAGGCTTTCCACCTACATCAGCACCACGTCGAACTGCTCCTGCGTATAACTGTTTTCTACCGCCAGCGACACCGGTTTGCCGATAAAGTCGATCAGCATCGCCAACGACTGCGACTCTTCGTCTAGAAACAAATCAATCACTTCCGGCGAGGCGAGGATGCGGAACTGGCGCACGTCGAAGCGGCGGCTTTCGCGCACGATTTCGCGCTGGATTTCATAGCAGACGGTCTGCGGGGTTTTCAGACGGCCTCTGCCCTGGCAGGCGGGGCAGGGTTCGCACAATACATGGCTGAGGTTTTCGCGCGTGCGTTTGCGCGTCAGCTCCACCAGGCCGAGGCTGGTGAAACCGTTGAGGGTAACGCGGGTGCGGTCGAAGCTGAGGGCTTTGGCCAGTTCCTGCAGCACGGCTTCGCGGTGCACGTCGGAAGACATGTCGATAAAGTCGATGATGATGATGCCGCCCAGATTGCGCAGGCGCAGTTCGCGCGCGATGGCGTGGCAGGCTTCGAGGTTGGTTTTGAAAATGGTTTCGTCGAAATTGCGCGCGCCGACGAAGCCGCCGGTGTTCACGTCTATCGTCGTCATGGCTTCGGTGGCTTCGATAATCAGGTAGCTGCCGAAATTGAGATTGACGCGCGGCTGGAGGGCGCGGTTGATTTCGGCTTCGACGTTGTGGGTTTCAAACAGCGGCCGCTCGCCGGTGAAGAGCTTGATTTTTTCCGCCGCGCCTTGAACGTATTGGGTGGCGAAATGCTGCATTTTGGCGAAGTTTTCTTTTGAATCGACCAGGATCTCGCGCGTGTTGTCGCTGAACATGTCGCGCAGCACGCGCAGGCTGAGGGGCAAATCCTGATACAGCAGGCTTTCCGCCGGACAGGTTTTGGCCTGTTGGCGGATGTTGGCCCACACTTTGGTCAGGTAGTCGATGTCGGCCTGCAGTTCGGCATCGCCGGCGGTTTCCGCGCTGGTGCGGATGATGTAGCCGTGTGCGGCATCCGGCGGCAGCAGGTTTTGCAGGCGGTCGCGCAGGTTGTGGCGGTCTTCGTGGTCTTCGATGCGTTGGGAAACGCCGATGTGTTCTTCCTGCGGCAGGTGGACGAGGAAGCGTCCGGCCAGCGAAATTTGGGTGGAAAGCCGCGCCCCTTTGCTGTTGATCGGGTCTTTGATGACCTGCACCAGCACGGTCTGCCCTTCGAACAGCATGTGTTCGATGCGCTGGGTTTCGTCGGGGTTTTGCCGCTGTTCCAAGACGTCGACGATGTGCAGGAAGGCCGCGCGTTCCAAGCCGATGTCGATAAACGCGCTCTGCATCCCGGGCAGGACGCGCCGCACCACGCCCAGGTAAATGTTGCCCACCAGTCCGTGTCCGGAATTGCGTTCGATGTGCAGTTCGCAGATGTTGTTTTCTTCGAGCACGGCCACGCGCGTTTCCTGCGGCGTGATATTGACCAACACGGTTTCCGGCGGTCGGACGATGTCTTTATGTAGGGGGATGCTGGGTAACATAATCGGCTTTCGGATTTCAAGCACGCCATGATACAGAAAGCAGAGGCCGTCTGAAAAGTTTATGTGCGGTGAGGAGGGTGTTTTGTTTCCGCCGAAACCCGATGGTCCAGCGGAAACTCCGTTTTAGCTTCGCAGAAACTTCGCTTCCTTCGGAAACTTCGTTTTAGCTGTAGAAATCCCTAGCGTTGTTTACAGTATTTCCAGGAGAATACTGTAACATGAACATGCACAAAAACACCCGC
>NZ_JBQCVA010000083.1:0-3431 GCF_051962715.1 Neisseria sp. P0008.S010 | reverse complement strand
TTGTGCGGTTTGCTGGAAGAAGGTGCTCATGAGAAATCCCCTAAATGTCTTGGTGGGAATTTAGGGGATTTTGGGGGATTTTGCAAAGGTCTCGGCCTGCCGTTTTCAGAAAGAAACGGCGATGTCGTTCCTGTGCGCCCTGAATTTTTCTTTGAACACGGCAGGCAGTTTCCAGTCGAAATACCAAGAGCCGTCGGGCATTTGCAGTGCGCCGCCGGCACAATGGAAGGAAAGCCGCCGGCCGTTTAACGTATCCGTTTCGCAAATTTCGATTTGGTGCGCCTTGCCCCAGTCGGCCACGGGCAGCAGGCGGGCAGCCGTTTCGATGCGCTGCCGTTGCCGGACAGCTTCCCCGATGTTGCCGCATTGCCCTTGGCAGCGGCCGACGGCGGCAACGGGACAAGGGGCGTTTCTGTCATAGCCCGGCGGCAGGATATTCAGTTCGGCCGGGCAAAATTGCTGTTCGCGCGCCCAATCATCCAGTGCGCGCTTGGCTGCTTTTTTGTGCAGAAACAGTCCGTTGGGCCGGTCGGGATAGAGGCCGTCTGAAAGCGGGCGGATTTGCGCTTGAAGTTTGCCTTTTTCGTTCGGATGGAATCGGACGGTAAAGTAATTTGTCGGGCATACATCGTTTTCAGACGGCCTGAATCCGTGTTCGGCCGACAGTTTGGCTTTGAGCATCAAGGCATGCAGCGGGCCGACGGCCGGCAGGAAGCGCAGCGATGCCGCCTGTTGCAGGGCAGGATTTCGGTGCAGCAGTTCCACTGCTTCGCGAAAGGTTTTGGTGTGTGCGTCGGCATACAGCGGCAGGCCGTCTGAATCCAGCCACAGCAGGGCACCATCGCCGTCGGACAGGGTATTCAGCTGCCCGGCCAGTTCGGGATGCAGCCCGACAGGCGGCAGCTTGGGGAGGGTCAGCGCACTGCCTTGTTCGACAAAAGGCAGGATACCGTAGCTGGCCGCCGTCAGCTCCAAATAGTCTGCCAACGCCAATACGTCGTTCATGGCACGGTGGCGCGAGCTGACGGCAATCTGATGGCGTTCGATGATGCTGTCCAAATTGTGTTTGAAAAACTGCGGATAGAGCCGCCGCGAAAGCTGGACGGTGCAGAGCGTGGGTGCGGCGTAAGAAAGCCGGCAGCGGGAAAATTCGTGGCGCAGGAAGGTATAGTCGAATTTGCTGTTGTGCGCCAACAGGAGCGTGCCGCGCAGCCGATGCAGCAAATCGTCCGACAAGTCGGCAAATGGCGGCGCATCGGCCACCATTTCATCGTCGATGCCGGTCAGATTGCTGACGAATTCGGGGATGTTCCGTTGGGGATTCACCAGTTGGCGGTAGCTTGAAACCCCGTTGCCGTCGAAGCGGAGGAAGGCGATTTCAGTAATGCGGTCCGTATAGGGATTACCGCCTGTGGCTTCCAAATCGATGATGACGACAGGCCGTCTGAAAGCCGAAAAAGCGGCTGCAAGTTGCGGCCAACGCGCGGTATCCATCATTTAAATTCTTTTTATATTCAAGCAAAACGGTGGATTTTAACCTTTTTTAGAAAAATATTCAGCAGAAAATATTGACAGCTTAGTTTTGCATCCATATAATTCGCATCTTTCTCGCACCCGTAGCTCAGTTGGATAGAGTATCTGGCTACGAACCAGAGGGTCGGGCGTTCGAATCGCTCCGGGTGCGCCAAAGAAAATTTATTTTATCCGCGCCCATCGTCTAGCGGTTAGGACATCGCCCTTTCACGGCGGTAACGGGGGTTCGATTCCCCCTGGGCGTGCCAGATTTTGAATAAACCCTTACTAAAAAATAGTAAGGGTTTATTTTTTGTCTTTTAAAATTAATAATTTGATTTCAGTATTATTCTGTTAATTTATCTTTACAATTTGTTCTGAGTAGTTCGTTTTCTGTTTGTTTTTGGCTATGATTGTATTGGATTTGCATCAGTAATTGCATTAGGCGGTTAAATAAAATTCCGCCAAATCGCGCTTATACTGCACATGCTTCCTTCAACTTATTTTAAAAGGACTTTCATTATGGCTTCAATCAGGAAAAAAACAAACGGTATGTGGTTTGCACAAGTGCGCCATCGTGCAACCGACAGGTTGCCTGCAATTAACCGTTCCACTTCATTTCCGCGTAAAACTGAAGCGGAAGCATGGGCAAATAAAATTGAGACTGAATGGCGTACGATGCGTTTTGGCGGCTGTCCCAATATCCCTTTTGCCGAAGTATTGCTGCGTTATCAAAAAGAGGTTTCCGTAAAAAAACGCGGCTATCAGTATGAAGCCAATTTATTTGCGCGGATTTTAAAGTTACCATTGGCTGAAGTCCGTTTACCGCATTTATCTGAAACCCATTTTCGCCAATGGGCAGATCGCAGGCTAAAAGAAATTCAATCATCCTCAGTACGCAGGGAGTGGAATGTGTTGTCCAATGTTCTGACCTGTGCCAGTAAAGAATGGAAACTTATTCCTGAAAACTTTATGTTGCGCCTGAATAAACCGGCGAATTCTCCTGCTAGGACACAGCGAATTTCCGATGAAGTTGCTGAACAGATCGCATATGTCGCCAATTACAGTCCAAATTGCACGCCACATACTTCGACACAACGGGTAGCTTGCGGGCAGGCGAAATTTGTTCATTGACTTGGGATAATGTTTACCTTGATGAAAACCATGTACATCTGCCCCGAACCAAAAATGGCCATCCGCGTGATGTGCCGCTTAGCCCGAAAGCCAAAGCCATTATTGGGCAGATGCAGGAAGTCAAACAAAATAATCAGGTTTTTAACCTAACCAAAGCATCATTGGATGCCCTGTTCCGTAAATTGAAAAAGCGTAATCTTTTCCAAGAAAACATTCGTTTTCATGATTCGAGACGCGAAGCCTTAACACGTTTAGCCCAAATATATAGCGTAATGGAATTGGCAAAAATCAGTGGACACCGCGATGTCCGTATTCTGCTTAACACATACTATGAACCCACGGCAAAAGATTTGGCGGTTAAAATGCATAGTAAATTGATTACGTGAACGCAACTATACAAAAGACAGCCTGAAAATCTTTCAGGCTGTCTTTTGTGTATTCTGGCACTTAATGCCGCTTTAAACTGCGAATATAGCGGATAATGTCTCCAGCAATCCAACGCCGTTCTTCGCGTTTGCGTATTTTACCGTCTATCCGGCGTACAGGCCTTGGGAAATCAGGATGGCTGACAATATGCTTATATGTATAGAGACCTTTGCAAAAAGCCTTTCCCCCGACAGCCGAAACCCAAAAACAGGTTTTCGGCTGTTTTCGCCTCCCCCAATACCTCCTGATTTTACCCAAATACCCCCTTAATTCTCCCCTGATACCCCCATAATCAGGTATCCGGGCCGCCTTTTAGGCGGCAACAGGCACACTTAGCCTGTTAGCCGCTTTCAACAGGT
>NZ_JBQCVA010000082.1:0-3720 GCF_051962715.1 Neisseria sp. P0008.S010 | reverse complement strand
CAATTAAAGCGGCATAACGGACGGGGACGGGTTTTAAACCGCGAGCCATTTGATTGATAAACGACGGAGCGATGCCGGTCTTTTTTGACAACTTCGCCTGATTACCTCGTATAGAACAATAATCTTTCAAATCCATAGAAATCCTATAAATCTCTTTCAGTAAGGTTAAACTTTAGCAAGAGTATATCATAGCTAAATTAAAAATAGTAGCATTGTTATATGTAGCTTTGCTTTATATTTATGCTTGTTATACGGAGACATCATCATGACCCGCTTAGATAGAATTAAAAAATTGATAAATGAACGATTTAACGGAAATCAGGCAGAATTCGCACGAGCAATAAAAAAAAGCCCAGCACAAATCAACCAATGGCTGAACGGATACAGAAACATCGGAGATGGTGTAGCAAGCCACATTGAAAACGCACTTGAACTTCCGAGAGGCTGGATTGACGGAAAAGAAGGAGAACTTCCCAAAACGGAATCAAACGCAACCGTTATCGGCACGGTGGACGCATGGGACAGCCGCACCCCGCTGTCAGGCGACGATTGCGAAGTCCCTTTCTACAAAGAGATTCACCTGGCAGCGGGCAACGGCTTTTCAGACGACATCGAAGATTACAACGGCTACAAGCTGCGTTTCTCAAAAGCAACACTTCGGCGGCACGGCATCAGCCCCGCCGCCGTGATCTGCGTCTGCGCCGACGGCGACAGCATGGAGCCTGTATTTCCTGACGGCGCGACATTGGGTATAAATACCGCCGACAAAACCGTAAAAGACGGAAAAATCTACGCCGTCAACCACGGCGGGCTGTTACGCACAAAAATCCTGCAAAAACTGCCTGACAATAAAATCCGTATCAAAAGCTACAATGCCGAGGCCTACCCCGACGAAGAGGCGGATGCGTCCGATATAAACATCATCGGCCGCGTTTTCTGGTGGAGTGTGATGGATTAAGATACTTGGACGACTGATTTATTACCGCGTATTGCGCGGTATAACTAAAAAGATATAATATATAAAAAAAGGCACGCATGGAGCTGACCGTCCACTTTAACGCCGAGCAGGATTTAGACCGTTTTTTTGAAAAAGACGAAGAAGCGGTCGGTTATCTCGATGCCGCCATCGAGATGATTCAGTCGGACTCTGCTATTTTTGATGGCTTATACGAAAACAAATACTTCAGAGAATATGGCGAACCCATAGGCCCGCTTGATTTGGAAGTAAAACCCATATTGTCATTATGGGAAAAAGACATCAAAGTTTTACGCGTCCGATTTGGCAGCGAAGAAGCAGCCGGATACAGAATAATTTACGCACAATGCCATGAAAAACAGCCAAACGGCGCATATATCCGCCGCATAGATATATTGGCTGTTGTAAACAAGAAGACAGACAAATTTGACTATCAGGCAGAACACCCAATCACAAAACGGATTATCAAAGACTATGAAGAACTGTACTCCAACTAACGGCACATGGTTCCAAATGGGTGCAACACTCACTGTTGCCGTGGCCGCCTGCACAGTATCAACGCCTACATCCGCCACCCCCGTCACCCACATAAACTGCCTGCGAATAAACGGGCAGATTAAATGCGTCAAACCGATCAGCCCCAACACTACCCCCGCCGCAGAGCATATTGAGCATGTGCGGAAAAATCCGCGCCGCAAAGCAGCGATGGACAGGGCGGCAGCGAAAATTGCCGATAAAATAGCCCTCAAAGCAGGCGGGGAGACATTTGTCAGCCTAAGGATGAAAAAGGGGTTTACCCAGTCTGAATTGGCAACCGCCGCAGGCTTGCCTCAACCCTATCTGTCCCGCATCGAAAACAGCAAACAATCCCTGCAAGATAAAACTGTACAGAAACTGGCAAACGCATTAGGCGTTTCCCCGCTTGAGGTTCGCGCAGCGTTCGAACGGCAGTACGAATATATGGAGCAGGCATGATCCACCTAAATGTCCACTATTGCGATGAAATCATCCGCCATGCGGAAAATGACAAATACAGTCTGATAGGTATATTCCCTGATATATGCCATATCCCGACACAACAAGCCATTTTAGGCCGTCTGTGCCTGTCTATTTCATTTTCCGCCAAAGGTATAGATATACAGACCTTACAAACCCGTCAAATTTTTCTGGAGATCGTCCGCAACGATGATGTAATCTCCGTATTTGAGATTCCACCATATGACGGCAGTGATACAGAAGAAAACGTATCATTCATGCTACACCAAACAGTCCGCGGACTACCCGTTTCAGACGGCGACCGCATTTATGTAAGAATGAAAACACACAACCATATTCTCTCCGAGAGCCACCCTCTGTCTTTTTCTTGGCTTCCTTACCACTCATAACAATACCGAACCGCCCTAGGGCGGTTTTCTTTTTTATGATACACCGCCATTCAGGCGGTTTTTTTGCACCCACAAAAATCTGGCCGCCGCCGGATTTTTGTAACTTTAATCCTTTAAAATCAAAGCTAAATAAAAAATATAACAAAATAAGTAGTAAAGCTATTGATATTTTATCTAGCTTTGCTATATTACGCCCATCGAAACAAACAATAGTCACATGAAGCAACGACATGGAAACCATCACTATTGCTAAAGAAAATTTCGACGCTTTGCTAAATCTCGCAAGAACCGCCGTCGCCCTGAACGAAAATTTTATTCCAAAGATCAATTACGGAGCATCCACCATACCAGCCAAAGGCTTTGCCGCACTTAACGAATTTGGAATAGCCCGCGCCGCCGTGGAATCTTTGGAAATTCTCAAAATTAAATAACCTCCTCGGTATTGTCATCCCGTGATACCGGCAACCTAACTAACCCCTATTTAATAAAAAAGGTCGTCTGAAAGCGTGAATCTTCAGACGACCTCCACAAAAACCCAACCCAGAAAGACCCCAAAATGACCATCACAGAAGAATACTCCATCGACATCCGCGTAACCGCCAAAACCACCCGTACTGCCTACGACCTCCCCGTAGAGCACTACGGTTGCGACATCATCAACACCGACGGCGAACTCATTGTCGGACTTGTTCCCGAGTACAAAACTCCCATGGCGGCAGTCAAACAAGCACTGACAGACCTAACTCAAAACGATCTGCAAAAAGCCTGCTGACGGAGTATGAAATGAAAGCCCCAATCGGAGCAGTCGTGCTTGCCATACTTGCAACCTGCACTACACCTCAACCTTCTCAAGAAACCGAAGCCCAACGCCTCATCCGCCAACAACAGGATGCTGCCGACTTCGCAACCCTGCAACTTGAAAAAACCTACGAACGTATGACCACAGAAGAACGTATGCGCGGCATCGTTTACGGAGAATAAATATGGAAAACATCATCAACATCGCCACCGCCATTATTCTTATTGCCGTACTGATGGCTGCACTCATCATGTTGACAGTAAAAATAATGGTACAGAACCGAATTACAAAAATATTAGAAACCCTCTTTCAAGAAGAATAATAATGCCGCCCATCATCGCCCTGATACTAATCATCCTTCAAATCATCACCGAGCGCACCACCGGCATTAAATTCAAACGGTGGGCGGACGGCACCACGAAAGACACAAAATACCCCTGACAGACCGCATACAGCATACCCAAATTAACACCCAACCCAATATAGGCTTCCAGCATCACGACGGCAAATGGCAGGTAATCGAATACCAGCCTCCCCAATATAACAAAAAACACTGGACA
>NZ_JBQCVA010000081.1:0-3857 GCF_051962715.1 Neisseria sp. P0008.S010 | reverse complement strand
GTTCCGGTGGTGGGCGTTGATGGCTGGTCCCGCATCATCAATGAAAACCAGCAGTTTGATGGCATGGACTTTGAGCAGGACAATGAATCCTGTACATGCCGGATTTACCGCAAGGACCGTAATCATCCGATCTGCGTTACCGAATGGATGGATGAATGCCGCCGCGAACCATTCAAAACTCGCGAAGGCAGAGAAATCACGGGGCCGTGGCAGTCGCATCCCAAACGGATGTTACGTCATAAAGCCATGATTCAGTGTGCCCGTCTGGCCTTCGGATTTGCTGGTATCTATGACAAGGATGAAGCCGAGCGCATTGTCGAAAATACTGCATACACTGCAGAACGTCAGCCGGAACGCGACATCACTCCGGTTAACGATGAAACCATGCAGGAGATTAACACTCTGCTGATCGCCCTGGATAAAACATGGGATGACGACTTATTGCCGCTCTGTTCCCAGATATTTCGCCGCGACATTCGTGCATCGTCAGAACTGACACAGGCCGAAGCAGTAAAAGCTCTTGGATTCCTGAAACAGAAAGCCGCAGAGCAGAAGGTGGCAGCATGACACCGGACATTATCCTGCAGCGTACCGGGATCGATGTGAGAGCTGTCGAACAGGGGGATGATGCGTGGCACAAATTACGGCTCGGCGTCATCACCGCTTCAGAAGTTCACAACGTGATAGCAAAACCCCGCTCCGGAAAGAAGTGGCCTGACATGAAAATGTCCTACTTCCACACCCTGCTTGCTGAGGTTTGCACCGGTGTGGCTCCGGAAGTTAACGCTAAAGCACTGGCCTGGGGAAAACAGTACGAGAACGACGCCAGAACCCTGTTTGAATTCACTTCCGGCGTGAATGTTACTGAATCCCCGATCATCTATCGCGACGAAAGTATGCGTACCGCCTGCTCTCCCGATGGTTTATGCAGTGACGGCAACGGCCTTGAACTGAAATGCCCGTTTACCTCCCGGGATTTCATGAAGTTCCGGCTCGGTGGTTTCGAGGCCATAAAGTCAGCTTACATGGCCCAGGTGCAGTACAGCATGTGGGTGACGCGAAAAAATGCCTGGTACTTTGCCAACTATGACCCGCGTATGAAGCGTGAAGGCCTGCATTATGTCGTGATTGAGCGGGATGAAAAGTACATGGCGAGTTTTGACGAGATCGTGCCGGAGTTCATCGAAAAAATGGACGAGGCACTGGCTGAAATTGGTTTTGTATTTGGGGATCAATGGCGATGACGAATCCTCACGATAATATCGGGGTAGGCGCAATCACTTTCGTCTACTCCGTTACAAAGCGAGGCTGGGTATTTCCCGGCCTTTCTGTTATCCGAAATCCACTGAAAGCACAGCGGCTGGCTGAGGAGATAAATAATAAACGAGGGGCTGTATGCACAAAGCATCTTCTGTTGAGTTAAGAACGAGTATCGAGATGGCACATAGCCTTGCTCAAATTGGAATCAGGTTTGTGCCAATACCAGTAGAAACAGACGAAGAATTTCATACGTTAGCCGCATCCCTTTCACAAAAGCTGGAAATGATGGTGGCGAAAGCAGAAGCAGATGAGAGAAACCAGGTATGACAACCACGGAATGCATTTTTCTGGCAGCGGGCTTCATATTCTGTGTGCTTATGCTTGCCGACATGGGACTTGTTCAATGACACCTCAGCAGGAAAACGCCCTTCGCAGCATTGCCCGTCAGGCTAATTCTGAAATCAAAAAAAGCCAGACAGCAGTTTCCGGATAAAAACGTCGATGACATTTGCCGTAGCGTACTGAAGAAGCACCGCGAAACGGTAACGCTGATGGGATTCACACCGACTCATTTAAGCCTGGCAATCGGCATGTTAAACGGCGTCTTTAAGGAACGATGAACATGAAAAGCAAAATCATCAGGGAGCTACAGGCTCCTTTTTTATTATTCGCATTCACCCTCAAGCGTATTAACCAACAGTTCAGGGATTAATGAAAGATGGCAGACATCATTGATTCAGCATCAGAAATAGAAGAATTACAGCGCAACACAGCAATAAAAATGCGCCGCCTGAACCACCAGGCTATATCTGCCACTCATTGTTGTGAGTGTGGCGATCCGATAGATGAACGAAGACGCCTGGTCGTTCAGGGTTGTCGGACTTGTGCAAGTTGCCAGGAGGATCTGGAACTTATCAGTAAACAGAGAGGTTCGAAGTGAGCGAAATTAACTCTCAGGCACTGCGTGAAGCGGCAGAGCAGGCAATGCATGACGACTGGGGATTTGACGCAGACCTTTTCCATGAATTGGTAACACCATCGATTGTGCTGGAACTGCTGGATGAACGGGAAAGAAACCAGCAATACATCAAACGCCGCGACCAGGAGAACGAGGATATTGCGCTAACAGTAGGGAAACTGCGTGTTGAGCTTGAAACAGCAAAATCAAAACTCAACGAGCAGCGTGAGTATTACGAAGGTGTTATCTCGGATGGGAGTAAGCGTATTGCTAAACTGGAAAGCAACGAAGTCCGTGAAGACGGAAACCAGTTTCTTGTTGTTCGCCATCCTGGGAAGACTCCTGTTATCAAGCACTGCACTGGTGACCTGGAAGAGTTTCTGCGGCAGTTAATCGAACAAGACCCGTTAGTAACTATCGACATCATTACGCATCGCTATTACGGGGTTGGAGGTCAATGGGTTCAGGATGCAGGTGAGTATCTGCATATGATGTCTGACGCTGGCATTCGCATCAAAGGAGAGTGAGATCGGTTTTGTAAAAGATAACGCTTGTGAAAATGCTGAATTTCGCGTCGTCTTCACAGCGATGCCAGAGTCTGTAGTGTCAGATGATGACCGTACTCAAACATCGGGTTGAGTATTATCTTACTGTTTCTTTACATAAACATTGCTGATACCGTTTAGCTGAAACGACATACATTGCAAGGAGTTTATAAATGAGTATCAATGAGTTAGAGTCTGAGCAAAAAGATTGGGCGTTATCAATGTTGTGCAGATCCGGTGTCTTGTCTCCATGCAGACATCACGAAGGTGTTTATGTAGATGAAGGTATAGATATAGAGTCGGCATACAAATATTCCATGAAGGTTTATAAGTCTAATGAAGACAAATCCCCATTCTGCAATGTGCGAGAAATGACTGATACCGTGCAAAATTATTATCACGAGTACGGTGGAAACGATACTTGCCCTCTCTGTACAAAACATATAGATGATTAAACCCAATATTACATAACAATCCTCGCACTCGCGGGGATTTATTTTATCTGAACTCGCTACGGCGGGTTTTGTTTTATGGAGATGATAAATGCACTTCCGAGTCACAGGAGAATGGAATGGAGAGCCATTCAACAGAGTTATCGAAGCGGAGAACATCAACGACTGCTACGACCACTGGATGATATGGGCGCAGATAGCACATGCAGACGTAACCAATATTCGAATTGAAGAACTGAAAGAACACCAAGCCGCCTGATGGCGGTTTTTTCTTGCGTGTAATTGCGGAGACTTTGCGATGTACTTGACACTTCAGGAGTGGAACGCACGCCAGCGACGTCCAAGAAGCCTTGAAACAGTTCGTCGATGGGTTCGGGAATGCAGGATATTCCCACCTCCGGTTAAGGATGGAAGAGAGTATCTGTTCCACGAATCAGCGGTAAAGGTTGACTTAAATCGACCAGTAACAGGTGGCCTTTTGAAGAGGATCAGAAATGGGAAGAAGGCGAAGTCATGAGCGCCGGGATTTACCCCCTAACCTTTATATAAGAAACAATGGATATTACTGCTACAGGGACCCAAGGACGGGTAAAGAGTTTGGATTAGGCAGAGACAGGCGAATCGCAATCACTGAAGCTATAC
>NZ_JBQCVA010000080.1:0-3873 GCF_051962715.1 Neisseria sp. P0008.S010 | reverse complement strand
ACGATCACCTACCACCGAGACCGTATCGGCCGCATCCGTCAGAAAGACAGTCATCTGGACGGCGGAGAAATCCTGAGCACCCACTACCGCTACGACAAACTTAACCGTCTGATCCAAGCACACAACGCCCATAGCGAGCTTCGCTTCGGCTATGATCACAACGGACTGGTTAAAGAACAGCTCATCCACTTAGATGAACCTCTTTCGTCCGGTATCAGCCGTTCACAATCCAAAGATGTCGCTGCACAGATTACCGAACACCGTTACGACGTACTGGGCAACCGCATCCAAACCATCCTGCCTACAGGTGAAGTTTTAAACCGCCTGTATTACGGCAGCGGACATCTGCACCACATTAACCTCGATAGCGCCACCCTTGCCGACATCGAGCGTGACGCTCTGCATCGCCCAGTCGAGCGGACTATCGGCAAGCTGAATACCCAATTTCAACTTGACCCATTAGGCCGTCTGAAACAACAAATCGTCCAACCGAACAGCCACAACAAAGCAGATCCTGCTGTGCTGATCGGTCGCCGTTACCAATACGACACTATCGGCAACCTCGTCCGTACCGATGACCAAACCAACGGTAGCAGGGATTACACCTATGACGCACTGGGCAGAATTACCCAAAGCGCAGACGAGCACTACCGCTACGACCCTGCCCACAACCTTACCGACGGAAGTAGAATCAGTGGCAACCGCATTACCCAATACAAAGGTATCAGTTACCGCTACGACCCGTTGGGCAACCTGATCGAGAAACAACACAATAACGGTGAAATCCAACATTACCGCTACAATGCCGATAACCAACTGGCCGAAGCCGAAATCCATCGCCCAGGACAAAACACCGTCTTATACCGCTACCGCTATGACCCCATAGGCCGCCGCATAGCCAAAGTCCATCCGGACGGCAACGAAATCCAATACCTGTGGGACGGCAGCCGCTTGCTACAGGAATACAGCGATAAAGCAACCTATACTTATGTTTATACTGAACAAGGTAGCTACGAACCGTTAGCGCAAATCGTTCAGATGACCAACACTGATAATAACAAAGTTGGCAGACAGATTCTGTACTACCACAACGATCAAATCGGTATCCCGCGCGAGATGACCGATGAAGAAGGCAATATTGTTTGGAGCGGCGGCTATAGCGGCTGGGGCAAACTGACCCAAGAAGGTCGTCTGAAACTGGATATACATCAACCCTTCCGTCTGCAAAATCAGTATTATGATGAAGAGACAGGGCTGCATTACAACTTCTTCCGCTACTATGATCCGGATATTGGGCGGTTTACGCAGCAGGATCCGATTGGGCTATTAGGGGGAGATAATCTTTATAGGTTTGGCAATTCAGCACAAGGTTGGATTGATTTATTAGGTTTAGAAGGTAAAACAGCACTCCAGAGAATTGATGAAACTTTAACAGGAGTATATGTAGAAGGATCTGCTACGGCAGGACTAGGTTTGGCTGCTAGTTGCAGTTATGCTGGTAAAGGCAAAGTAAGCTGTAATATAGCACTTACAGCAGGAGCGAGCTTGGAAGCTGGTGCTGGTATTTCTAAAACTGTAAGTGAAAGAAAAGATGGAGCGTATACTGAAATTTGTGCAACCGTAAAGCCTGGTGTTTCAGTAGGAGTCTGCGGAGGCTCTAATTTAAACAGAAATGCAACACCTTATGGGTCTGGTAAGGTTGGAGTTGGTGCTGGTGCAGGAGTAACTGCAAACATAGGATATCAAAAAACAATTGATTTACTAGCCCTTCTCCCTAAAGCACAACCACAATACTTACCCAGGAAAATAGAATTACCCCCAGGAATAGAACCAAATAAAATGCACCCCGATCAAATATTTAACAATATGAGATTTTAAGATTAAAAATGAATATATCAGAATTATTATTTATATTACTCACTCTATTTTGGGTTTTTACATATTGGTATTTTGCATATAAAATATGCAAAAAATATCAGAAAATAAACTCCATCTGGGAAATGCTCATTACAAAGAACTTAGAAAGTAATAAATTACTTTGGGCTATTATATTAGGTAAACCATCCATGAATCATATTCCTAAAAATTTTAATTTCTATTTTGTAAAATATGGTGCTCTTTTTACAATACCTTTAATACTTATACTTAAATTTTTAATTGGGACTTAGGAAGCAAAATTACTCAATATAGTGATAAGCTTCTGAAATGAATTTAAAAAACAAGTACCAAAAGTTCAGTAAAATTAACGAGCCCAAATTTCGCCAGCTCCTGCGGCT
Source organism: Neisseria sp. P0008.S010 (assembly GCF_051962715.1). Classification (NCBI taxonomy): domain Bacteria; kingdom Pseudomonadati; phylum Pseudomonadota; class Betaproteobacteria; order Neisseriales; family Neisseriaceae; genus Neisseria; species Neisseria sp. P0008.S010. The sequence continues at coordinate 1,597 of NZ_JBQCVA010000080.1, read as the reverse complement.
GTTTGCTTTGGATTTAACTGCCTCCGATACCGCGAAACTGACGGGTGTCAGCATCAGAAGTGTCAACAGCCTGTACCTGAAATTGCACCGGGGGTTGGCTGACGAATGCGGGGGGCAATGTTGTTTGGAGCGGCGACTATAGCGGCTGGGGCAAACTGACCCAAGAAAGTCGTCTGAAACTGGATATACATCAACCCTTCCGTCTGCAGAATCAGTATTATGATGAAGAAACTGGGCTGCATTACAACTTCTTCCGCTACTATGATCCGGAGATTGGGCGGTTTACGCAGCAGGATCCGATTGGGTTAGAGGGCGGAACAAATTTCTATAATTTTGCCGCAAGTACGACTAATTCAGTCGATGTATTAGGCCTTACGAACTTCAAATATCATGGTAATTGGTGTGGACCTGGCTGGACAGGGGGACACTGGGAATCTTACTCATCACAGAATGATAAAAATGGCTACTACAAACAGCCTATAGATATGATGGATAAGGCCTGTCAAAACCATGATAAATGTTATGCACAATGTCGTGAGACTTTTCCATGTAACAAACAGTTACGAGGACAATGTATGACCCAATGTGATAGGGATTTAGGTAGAGCTCCTGAAAATACAAAAATATCAAGTCAAAATCCTTATGCTAACAAGTTTGGCTTAGAACTCTGGATGAATCATAATAATTTCCCAGATGCTGGAGATAATGCTGTTTCTTGTTATGATGGATTAACACATGTACCTAATAGAGCACCTTCTGCTAATGAATTTTTCAATATGCTTATAAGATAAGAGGAGGTAGTATATGTCTTTCTTGAAGAATAGATTAGGCACCTTGCTTGCATTACTATACATAACAATATCAATTATTATTTTATTTAGTAATACAGAGGGTAGCTGGGGAAGCTTTCTTCTCTTTGTCTCAGCCTTACCATTTTCCATTTTATCCTTATTTTTATCCAGCTATTTAAATGGGCCATTAGCCAATTTTGTATTTATATTTCTGAATACAATATGGTGGTTCTTACTAGGATGGCTAATCACTAAGATTTTAAGAAAAAAATTAAAACAAAATAAATTAGAATAAATTCAGTAAGCACATGGGTTGAGTTGAAAACCCAACTTTCACAAAGGTCGTCTGAAAAACTTTCAGACGACTTAAAATACATCCTCTTCAGGCGATAACAAAAGTTAGCCTCTACAAGACGGCTGTCCCTGCCACAAAAATATCGCGAAGAAACCTCAACAGGAAAAAACAAAAACAGAAACCTTATACCTTTGCGGAGCCGGGGAAGAGCATCTGCATTTGGATTTTGTACATGACGATAAAATGATTCAGGAGTAAAAATATGGGAATTGTGAGTCAGGATCCGATTGGGTTGCAGGGTGGGGTGAATCTGTTTGAGTATGCGCCGAATCCAATCAGCCTGTAGGAAATCGTGGCGTTGTTTACACCACAGGTTGAGAAAAGTAAGCCTGCAAGACCTCAAACGGCGTATCGCCGCCCAGACTACCGTGCGACTTCACGGTGTTATAAAAGTTCACAAATCGGCACAGCTCCTTTTGCCGGTGTTCCGGACTGTCAAAACTCTGCTTTT
>NZ_JBQCVA010000079.1:0-3955 GCF_051962715.1 Neisseria sp. P0008.S010 | reverse complement strand
ACGGTTCGGGTTAAGGGTAAATCTGATTGCAGGACTGGTTAATGCGATGGGATGAATATTTTCGCAAGAGGTCTATTTACGGACATTCGAAATGCCTCCTCATGGGCAAAATGTAAATTATTTTGAATAAATATCCCGATAATCGGCATTTAAATCTGATAATCGGTATTGATAGGCAGTATGTGGCAAAGATATTATCCCGCACTGTATTCCTTTGCAAATTTATTACCGGAATCGGCAAGCAACTACCCGAAAATATAGGATACGGGCTTATTCAAAAATGTTGGGATTGTTTTAAATACAAGCAACAGCGATTTCTTAAATTAATCCAGAACTAAACCATTTAATAAGGATAACAGATGAAAAATACATTATTTATATCTATTTTGACCTTACTCACGCTTTTAGGTTGTTCAGGCCTTACCGCTGTCCACATACCTGGTCATTGGCATCAGGAAGGAATTTCGAAAAAAGATACGCAAACCCGTTTTGCCAAATGTACATATGATGTAGGTATGAATAAAGTCAATTCTGTGCAAGAAAGCCGCCTAATCAATGCCTGTATGGAAGGGGAAGGTTTTCGCTGGATTCCTCCTCGTATAGAATACCGTTAACTATATGAATTATTTTATGTTTTGTTTTTTGTCTTTGCGGCATAGTAGCAATAACGGCAGTATCGGGGACTTGTCTAAATATAAAGAGGCGTACTCCGCGCGATACTGACGAATTTTATAAATCTCATCAATTTTGCAGAATTTTTAGTAAAGGAAATGAAAGATCATGAAAGTCAAACTACTTTTCATCCCTATGCTTTGCATACCTTTTATTGCTTTGGCGAAACCTTCAGACTTGGTTTGCAAAAAGCGTGTTGATTTGGAAATGGGGTATGAACAGCATTGTGTTTATTCAGGTTCACTATCACAGGCATTCCATGCCTTAGGTGCGAGAGTAGAGCTTTGGAAACCGTTTTTAAAGTACGGCCTACCTAAGAAGGATAGTGATTTTAGGGGCTATCTTGCCCGAAAAGGACGGAAGGACGAAATACTATATGGGGTTGAATGGAAGGGGGAGAATAAGGTTTCTGTTTCTGCTTGTTGGAATGAGACGGACAACTGCTCCATGGCTACATTCCAACAATCTAATGGCAAGGTATTGATTAAATTATATGAATCGCCTTAATCGGTTTGAATCGGCGAATAATCGCAAGTTGCTCAAATGCCGATAAATCAATATTGTGTTCGTTTTTCCAAAAAAGGCCGTCTGAAAAGTGCAAAACCTTTCAGACGGCCTGCCCATTACCGCCATCATCCTTTATAATCCCCGCTTTAAATTTGGCAACCGAAAGCACGACAATGTCCGATTTCCGTCAAGAATTCCTGACCTTCGCCTTAAAACAGAACGTATTGAAATTCGGCGAATTCATCACCAAGGCCGGCCGGCAGTCGCCGTATTTTTTCAACGCCGGATTGTTCAACGACGGCGCTTCCACGCTGCAACTGGCCAAATTCTACGCACAAGCCATCATCGAAAGCGGCATCAAATTCGACATGCTGTTCGGCCCTGCCTACAAAGGCATCATCTTGGCTGCCGCCACGGCTATGATGCTGGCGGAAAAAGGCGTGAACGTGCCGTTTGCCTACAACCGCAAAGAAGCGAAAGACCACGGCGAAGGCGGCGTGCTGGTCGGTGCCCCGCTCAAAGGCCGCGTGTTGATTATCGACGACGTGATTTCCGCCGGCACATCCGTGCGCGAATCGGTTAGGCTGATTGAAGCCGAAGGCGCGACGCCCGCCGCCGTCGCCATCGCGCTTGACCGAATGGAAAAAGGCACGGGCGAATTATCCGCCGTTCAGGAAGTGGAAAAACAATACGGCCTGCCCGTCGTCGCCATTGCCAATCTGAACGACTTGTTCACGCTCCTGCAAACCAACGCCGAGTTCGGCGGTTTTCTCGAACCCGTGCGTGCTTACCGCGAACGCTACGGCGTTGCCTGATTTTATCCGGCGGGGCCGTCTGAAGCCTTTTTCAGACGGCTCCGACACCTGTACAGAAAAATATAAAGAAACACATTATGCCGATTTGCTCCTGCCCGCACTGCAAAACCCATTTGAAGGTCAAAGAGAGTCAGTTGAACGTCGCACAAGGCTTTGTCAAATGCACTGATTGCCAGGGATTGTTTAAAGCCAAAGATTTCGTTGCCCGAGCCGATGTGGCCTCTATTGATTGGATTCCCGACGGCATCAGCGACATCGAACTGGTGCGCCGTTTGGGAACCTACGTGCGCGGGCGGAATTCGTTCAGCAAAGAACAGGCCGACTACCTGATCGAACATCCCGGACAGAACAGCGGCTTGCCGCCCGAATTGGAAGACAAAGGCCATTATGCCGCCCAGAAGGTGCCGCTGCCGCAAATTCCGGCGCAGGCTCAGGTTGCCGCACCGGTTAAAAGTCGTGAAAACAATCATTGGATGGTGGCGGTTTTGGGGATGCTGACCGTCCTGATTCTGCAGCTGTTCTATATCGCTTTAAACCGCTGATTGCAATATAAACATATGGATGCCGCCCTTTCCGTTTTTATCCGCAATTTCCGCGAAGCCGCACCTTATATCGATTATTTGCGCGGCAAAACGCTGGTGGTCGGTATCGCCAGCGGCTTGCTGCAGCCCGAACGTTTCCGCAGCGTTGCCGCAGACCTCGCGATGGTCGCCGGGCTGGGTGTCAGGTTGGTGTTGGTTTACGGCAGTCGCAGCCAAATCAACGAATTGTCCTCCGCTGCCGGTATTTCCCCGCAATATCACCAAGGACGGCGGATTACCGACGAAACCGTTTTGGATTTTGCCAAACAAGCCTGCGGCAAACTGCGCTTCGATATAGAGGCGGCTCTGTCGCTGGGTCCCGTGCATTCTCCCCGGCGCGGCGGCAGATTGAAAATTGCCGCCGGCAATTTTTTATCGGCCCGCCCCATCGGCATCATCGACGGCATCGACATGGGTTATACCGGCCGGGTGAGGAAAATCGATGCCGAATCCGTCAGCCGCAGCCTGGATGAGGGCGCGGTGGTTTTATTGAATCCGCTGGCCGCCTCCGCGAGCGGCAAACTGTTCAATCTCAGCATGGCGGAAATTGCCGAAACCGCCGCCGTCGCCTTGAAGGCGGACAAACTGTTGTTCCTGATTGGGCAGGATGGCATTTTGGACGAAAACAGTCGCCTGTTGCCGAACCTTTCCGCCGAAGAAGCTCAAGGCCGTCTGAAAAGCGGCCGCATCTGTCATCGTCAGCACGACTTGCTTGATGCTGCCCTAAATGCTGTCGGCAAGGGCGTCGGCCGCTGCCAAATCCTTTCCGGTTTGAACGATGGTGCCCTGATTGGCGAATTGTTTACCCGCAACGGTACGGGAACTTCTATCGCGCAAAATCCGTTTATGTGTATCCGTCCGGCCGAAGGCGGCGATATTGCGGATATCGTTACCATGATACGGCCTCTGGAAGAGGCGGGTATTTTGTTGCGCCGCAGCCTCCGCTATTTGGAAACCCATATTGGCGATTTTTCCGTATTGGAACATGACCGCCGGATTTACGGCTGCGTTGCGTTGAAGACGTTTGCCGATGCGCCCGATTGCAGCGAGCTGGCCTGTTTGGCCGTGTCGTCGGAAGCCCAGGACGGCGGCTACGGCGAGTTGCTGTTGGAGCATTCGTTGGATAAAGCCAGACGGTTGGGCTGCAAACGGCTGTTTGCCCTTTCCACGCAAACCGGCGATTGGTTTGCCGAAAGGGGTTTTCAGACGGCCTCTACCGAAGATTTGCCTTTCGAGCGGCAGCGGGAATACTGGAACAGCAAACGGGGGTCGGCCGTTTTTGTTTATGAATTATGACCCTATTTATAGTGAATTAAATTTAAACCAGTACAGCGTTGGCTCGCCTTGCCGTACTATTTGTACTGTCTGCGGCTCGCCGCC
>NZ_JBQCVA010000078.1:0-4029 GCF_051962715.1 Neisseria sp. P0008.S010 | reverse complement strand
AAACGCAACCGATATTTGTCGAAAACCCGTTATATGGTCGAACAAAGCTTTGGAACGTTGCACCGTAAATTCCGCTAACCGAAACCAACGAAAGAAGAACCATCATGACGATTGAAGCAGATAAAAACGCGGTGGTAGCCGAAAAGCCATTAACTGCCGAAGCGGCGGAAGGCATTTTTTCCCGCCTGTTAGCCAAATTTACCAAAGCGGAAGAAACGCCTGCCGACAACAAAGGCGATGCGCCCGCCGAGACTCCGGCAGCAGATGAAAAAGCCGACGGAAAACAGCCGGGTAAAACCGAACAGGATGAAGGCGGCAAATACGCCGTGCAGTTGGCGCAGGCTGCCGAACTGTTGGAAAAATTTGCCGAAAAAATAGACGGCCAACAGGAAAAAATTAAAGAGCTAGAAGGCAAAGTCGCCGCCTTTGAGAAGCAGCTCGAAACCGTTGCTTTTACCGGCAACCGTGCGCCGCATACCGGCGCGGGCGAAGGTGCGGCTGTCGCCGGTTGGTAAAACCCGCTTATCCCAAACACACACATATTGAGGAAAAAATATGCAACGCAAAAAACTATCTGCGGCCATCGCCGCCATGTACGCCGCCGTCGCGCAGGCGAACAACCTGCGCCCCGAACAGGTGCGCGAAGACTTTAGCGTCGCCCCTGCCGCCGTGCAGCGGATGTACGACGAGATCGGCAAATCAAGCGAACTGTTGAAACAAATCAACATCAGCGGCAAGGTGGAAAAAGTCGGCGACGTTATCGGCTTGTCTACCGGACTGATCGGCAGCAACACCGACACTTCGGACGACAACACCGAGCGCAAACCGCGATCCATCCACAGCCTGAGTAAACGCAGCTACAAACTGGAAAAAACCAATTTCGACGTGCGCCTGCGCTATGACGAGATTGACCAGTGGGCACATGTCACCTCCGATTTCCCCGCCCGCATCAACCGCAAAATCGCCGAATCCATCGCCATCAGCCTGATTACGGTCGGCATGAACGGCACGTCCCGCGCCGCCAATAGCAACTTTACCCAAAACCAGCTGCTGCAAGACGTGGCGAAAGGATGGCTGCAAAAAATGCGCGAAGAAAATGCCGCGCGGGTACTGGGCAAGGCTAACGAAAAGGTCAAATACGGCCCGGGAGCAACCGAGTATAAAAATTTAGACGCCGTCGTTACCGATGTGCTTAATGAGTTGATGGACGAGCGTTTTGCCGACCGCACCGACTTTGTCGTGTTGGCCTCCCGCCGTACCGTCGGCGACAAGTACCTGCGTATCGTCAATGCCTCCGGCGACAAGGCAACCGAACTGGAAGCAGGCGGTCGTCTGAGCGAAAAACGCACTTTGGGCGGCCTGCCGGTGATGTATGTGCCGAATATGCCCGCCAACACCTTGCTGATTACGCCGCTGGCCAAGGGCATTATGCCGTTGCCGACCTAATCGGCCGCGCCCACACGGACAGCGAGCTGATATGAATACCGAGACCGTCATCAGCCGGGAAGGCGACACCATCAGCAGTATTGCCTACGAATACTACGGCAGCAGTGCGGAGCAAGTGGAACGGATATTGGCGCGCAATCCGGGGCTGTCGCAACAGCCTGCCGTCTTGCCTGCGGGCGTATCCATCGTCATGCCGCCGCCCGAGGAAGAAAAAACCGAAACCGTGAAAACGGTCAACCTATGGGACTGAAAACGTCATGACCCAAGACAAAACAACCACTGCCATCAATACGGCCGTTATTGTTATCGGCAGTTACCACGTCCATGCCTCCGTCGCCTTCGGCGCACTGATTGGCGCGTCGCTGTTTGTGCTGAGCCAAAAGGCCGCGCGGCCGATAAACAAGGCTTGGCTATTTGCGGTGTCCTTTGTTGGCGGCATTTTCGGCTACGACGGCGTGGAAGAGCTGATTAACTGGCTTGTGCCGGGCGAGGCCCTGCGCATTAACAGTTTTACGGCTGCCGCCCTATTCTCGGCAGGTTTGGTGCTGGGATTACAGCGCGTTATGCGCCTGATCGAAAAAGGCCGTCTGAAAGAGGAGGTGTCCGAATGAATGCCGTCCAAACCGCCGCCGTTATTGCCCTGTCGCTGACTGCCGCCGTCCGCATCATCATGTTTGATGCGCGGGGCAAGACCCACAAACCGCTGAGCGCGTGCATCGCTTATCTGTCCATCGTTTGGCTGTGCAGCCTTGCACTGTCGGCCGCCTTCGCAATGCAAAACCTGACCTGCTGGCTGCTGATTTTCGGCCTCGCCCTGCATACGGGGGCGGTTTTGTGGAGCGGCGGGAACGTCAGCAAAATCCATCCGCGAAAAATACGCCCCGAAGCAAAGGGGCGGGCGGCGTCCGAAAACCATTTCAGACGGCCTCGCGGGAATTTTAGGGGCGCGGAAAAACATTAAGCGTCCGCCGACACACACAAAAAAGGAAATCAAAATGTCAGGCTATCAATTAGGAAAAACCAGCCTTGCCAAGCTGCAAGGCGTGCATCCGAACCTTGTCAAAGTCATTCAACGCGCCATCGAGATTACTGCGCAGGATTTCGGCGTCAATGAGGGGTTGCGTACCGTGGAGCGTCAAAAGCGACTTGTCGCCGCCGGCGCAAGCCGTACCCTCAACAGCAAACATTTAAAACAAGCCGATGGCTACGGCCACGCCGCCGACCTTATCCCGTGGGGCGACTTCGACGGCAACGGCACGAAAGAAATATCGTGGGCTTGGGCGCACTTTTACCCCATCGCCGAAGCAGTGCGCCTTGCCGCAAAAGAGACGGGTGTCCGCGTCCGCTGGGGCGGCTGCTGGCAGACGCTGAACGATACCGACAAGCCCGCCGAGGTACTGGTGGCCGATTATGTGGCTGCCCGCCGAGCCGAAGGCAAGAAAGCCTTTATCGATGGCCCGCATTTTGAGTTGGCGTAGAGGGATGGCATGAAAAGTATGATTTATGCGGCGGCTGTGATTGCGGTTTTGCTTGCGGTTGCCGCCGTGCAGGGTTTCGCCCTCTCGGCGCTGGGGGCTTGCACTTCCTTCAGGCGGCAGTCGCGCCATTCGGCAAAGTGATGTGGCATGACTTCGGAGGTTTTAATATCGCAAATGGGGTCGCGCAAAAAGCGGGCAAGGCGTATGTCTTCGCTGCAGCTGCCGCGTTTGGTGGGGGTGACTTCCGCGCGGTATCGTCGGATGATGTCGCCGACGGTTTGGTTTTTTGGTGTGATGCCAAGGGCGCGGCTGGTGATTTCGGCTTCGGTTTGCGCCGCCCATGCCTTTGCTTCGGCGGACGTGCGGAATGTTTTGGTGCGGACGTTGCCACGCAGGCGCACGCGGACGAGGTGCTTACCGTTTCGTTTGGTGATGCTGGCCATGGCTCTAATTGAAAAAGGATGGTGTATTTCTAAAACACACCATCCTTCAGGATTTTATAAAGTAATTGGTGTTCGTTTGGTACACAGTTACTTTAACTTGTTGATGCTAAATATTATGTTGGTGCCGGCGGCAGGATTCGAACTCGCGACCCCCTGATTACAAGTCAGGTGCTCTACCAACTGAGCTACACCGGCTTAAAGAAGGGCGCATTATGCGGTGTTTCGAAAAAATTGGCAAGCCATTTTCTCCAATTAAGCATAAAAATAAATCATCACACTGTTTTTTATGGATATATTTGTAGAAATCAGTAGCGTTGTTTACAGTATTTTCAGGAGAATACTGAAACATGAACATGCACAAAAACACCCGCCTCACCCCGCACCATCGCCAAGCCATTTGGCTGGCCTACACACAAGAGAAGGAAAGCGTCACCTCCCTGGCACGCCGCTACCAAGTCAGCCGCGTCACCATTTACCGCGCACTTAAAGCCGTAAGAGGCAGACTGCTCAAACCCCAAACCAGTACCAACAACCGTTTCAAACAGGCAAAGTACGGAATGAAACGCCTGGCCAAGGTAGAACGCGGCATTCAGGAAAAACTCAAAAGGCAGGCCAAACGCTACAATAAATCCTACCCCGGAGAGCTGGTACATCTCGATACC
>NZ_JBQCVA010000077.1:0-4123 GCF_051962715.1 Neisseria sp. P0008.S010 | reverse complement strand
GAAGGTGCTCATGAGAAATCCCCTAAATGTCTTGGTGGGAATTTAGGGGATTTTGGGGGGATTTTGCAAAGGTCTCTACCTGAAAACCGCTTGCCCATTTCCTTGATTGGAAAGATTCAGGCTTTTTCAATGCACGGGCGGTAAATATATCGTAATGCAGGTTACCACCGAGCTTCATCTGCCCGCGTATCCCAACTGCTGTGCCGGCTAAAGTTTGGCCCGATAACCATTGGGCGGATTGTCCTGAAACATGTCTTACATCAGCCCCAAAATCACTTTGGTTTGGTTCGCCCTCTACGGGAACGAGAGATCAGCTTCCACAGTCGGGAGACGTTTGAGATTTTCCAGTCCTTGTTCCAGATCACGCAGATTCAACAGATTGCCCGAGCGAGTGGGAAATTTGTTTTTGAATGCTGCATTCCACCGTCGCCTAATTCTCCTCCAGCCCGGCCAAAATCGCGCAATCGGGGCAATCGTCTCCCGCGCAGGCATCGTGCCAGCGTTGCAGCTCGGCCACCATGCTCTGCAGGTGTTGGATTTTGGCTTCCAGTTCGGCGATGTGTTGCGCGGTGAGCGTTTTCACTTCGCGGCTGGTGCGCTGCGGATTGTGTTGCAGGCTCAAAAGCTGCCCGATCTGCGGCAGCGAAAAGCCCACTTCCCGCGCATGGCGGATAAAGCGCAGCCGGGCAAGGTCGGCCTGTCCGTAGCGGCGGTAGCCCGCTTCGCTGCGCGCGGCCGGGGCGATTAGGCCGTGCTTTTCGTAGTCGCGGATTTGTTTGGCGGAAAGGCCGCTCTCGGCCGCGGCCTGACTGATGTTCATCATGATGCTTGACCTTTACTTCGGGTGAAGCTTTATAGTGGCGGCACTTAGCGGGAAAGCAAGAGCCGACCCATCATTTCAGGCTACCTGAAAGCTTTGGCTGCAACGGGCTTTAAAACCTCAGCCTCATTCCAACAGAAAGGAAACCCTATGCAAACCATCACATTAAACATCGAAGGCATGACCTGCGGCGGCTGCGTGAAAAGCGTTACCAGCATCCTCGAAGGCGTAAACGGCGTGGACAAGGCCGAAGTGAGCCTGGAAAACAAGAACGCCGTCGTGGAATTCGACCCCGCCCAAACCAACCCCGCCGCGCTGATAGAAGCGGTGGAAGACGGCGGGTATGATGCGGCTTTGTAAATCGAATCGCAACAAATCGACTGCAACACCCCAAAGGCTACCTAAAAACCCTGCTCCGCTTTTTTCAGGTAGCCCAACCACATTCAGAAGGAAGAAACCATGCAACAAAAAGTCCGTTTCCAAATCGAAGGCATGACCTGTCAGGCCTGCGCTTCGCGCATTGAAAAAGTGTTGAACAAAAAAGACTTTGTCGAATCGGCGGGGGTGAACTTCGCCAGCGAGGAGGCGCAGGTGGTGTTTGACGACAGCCAAACCTCCGCCGCCGACATCGCCAAAATCATCGAGAAAACCGGCTATGGCGCAAAGGAAAAGACGGAAGACGCGCTGCCGCAACCCGAAGAAACCGCGCATGTAAGCTGGCGGCTGTGGCTGCTGTTCGCCATCAACGTCCCGTTCCTTATCGGCATGGCGGGGGTGATGATCGGCAGAAACGATTGGATGATTCCGCCGTTGTGGCAGTTCGCATTGGCGAGTGTGGTGCAGCTTTGGCTGGCAATCCCGTTTTACAAAAGCGCGTGGGCGAGTATTAAAGGCGGGCTGGCGAATATGGACGTGCTCGTTACTATCGGCACGGTGTCGATTTACCTGTATTCCGCTTATATGCTGTTTTTCAGCCCGCAAGCGGCGCACGGCATGGCGCATGTGTATTTTGAAGTGGGCGTGACGGTGATTGGGTTTGTGTCGCTGGGTAAGTTTTTGGAACACCGCACCAAAAAATCCAGCCTGAACAGCTTGGGCTTGCTGCTGAAACTTACGCCGACCCAAGTCAACGTGCAACGCGATGGCGAATGGAAACAACTGTCCATTGACCAAGTGCAAATCGGCGACCTAATCCGAGCCAACCACGGCGAACGCATTGCCGCCGACGGCATTATCGAAAGCGGCAGCGGCTGGGCGGACGAGAGCCACCTCACCGGCGAATCCAATCCCGAAGAGAAAAAGGCGGGCGGCAAAGTGTTGGCGGGCGCGCTGATGACCGAAGGCAGCGTGGTGTACCGCGCCACGCAGCTCGGCAGCCAAACCCTGCTCGGCGACATGATGAACGCGCTCTCTGAAGCGCAGGGCAGCAAGGCGCCGATTGCGCGCGTGGCGGATAAAGCGGCGGCGGTGTTTGTGCCTGCCGTCGTGGGCATCGCGCTTCTGACTTTTATCGCCACTTGGCTGGTGAAAGGCGATTGGACGATTGCGCTGATGCACGCCGTTGCCGTTTTGGTGATTGCCTGCCCGTGTGCGCTTGGTCTGGCGACGCCCGCCGCGATTATGGTCGGCATGGGCAAGGCGGTGAAACACGGCATTTGGTTTAAAGACGCGGCGGCGATGGAAGAAGCCGCCCACGTCGATGCCGTCGTATTGGACAAAACCGGCACGCTGACCGAAGGCAGGCCGCAGGTTGCCGCCGTTTATTGCGTACCCGACAGCGGCTTTGATGAAGACGATTTGTACCGCATTGCCGCCGCCGTCGAACAAAACGCCGCCCACCCGCTCGCCCGCGCCATCGTCTCCGCCGCCCAAGCACGCGGCTTGGAGATTCCTGCCGCACAAAACGCGCAAACCGTCGTCGGCGCAGGCATTACCGCCGAAGTTGAAGGTGCGGGATTGGTGAAAGCGGGCAAAGCCGAATTTGCCGAACTGACCTTGCCCGAGTTTTCAGACGGCGTTTGGGACATTGCAAGCATTGTCGCAGTCTCGGTCGATAACAAACCTATCGGAGCATTCGCACTCGCCGACGCGTTGAAAGCCGACACCGCCGAAGCCATAGGCCGTCTGAAAAAACACGGCATCGACGTTTACATCATGAGTGGCGACAACCAAGGCACGGTCGAATACGTCGCCAAACAACTGGGCATCGCACACGCCTTCGGCAACATGAGTCCGCGCGACAAAGCCGCCGAAGTGCAGAAACTCAAAGCCGCCGGCAAAACCGTGGCGATGGTCGGCGACGGCATCAACGACGCGCCCGCACTCGCCGCCGCCAACGTCAGCTTCGCCATGAAAGGCGGCGCGGACGTTGCCGAACACACTGCCTCCGCCACGCTGATGCAGCATTCGGTCAACCAGCTCGCCGATGCCCTGATGGTGTCGCAGGCGACTTTGAAAAACATCAAGCAAAACCTGTTTTTCGCCTTCTTCTACAATATCTTGGGCATCCCGCTCGCCGCACTCGGCTTCTTAAATCCCGTCATCGCAGGCGCGGCAATGGCGGCAAGTTCGGTTTCGGTGTTGAGCAATGCGTTGAGGTTGAAACGGGTGAAGATTGAGTGAGGCGTGGCAAAGGCCGCCCGAAAAGCAATACGCCCAGTTTCATTTTTCAGGCGGCCTCAAACTAGGAATCAACCGATGAAAAGTTATACGCTCGATATTCCCCAATTTGAATATCCAAAATCATTTGAAAAAATCGTCGAACTGAATTTGGTCGATTTCGATATTTGGCATCTGCTTGACAGCGATTAGGCCGCCGAACTATACCAAGGCCTGCAAACCCGTTATCCCGGTAGGAAACTGATTCCCTTCGCCACACGCAGCGATTGCGATGACACTGCCTGCTTCGAAATCGGCAAAGGCGGCACAGTCCAGCTTATCCACGACTTCGCCAGCCCCGGCTGGGAACAGCGTCAAGAATTCCCCGATTGCTGGGCATGGCTCGCCCAAGCAGTAAACGACATGATTGAATACAATCGGGAAGGCAGTATCATGTGAACATCAGGCAGGAGTATCAAGAGCTGCTGCAATTTCGACTAAATGAGAAATATTGATTTTATTATCCCCACGCTTGCATCAAGAAAGTTGTTGTTGAGCGATACCAATTTGTTCCGAAAGTGCCGAGCAGTAAGTCTCAATCTTTTTCTACGTTGCTGAATACGTTTACCAATAGACCTCTTGCGAAAGTATCCTGAAGATTTACAATTTCCAAATGAAATACGAAAACCTAATCCAAAGAAGCAA
>NZ_JBQCVA010000076.1:0-4376 GCF_051962715.1 Neisseria sp. P0008.S010 | reverse complement strand
ATCAGGGAGGTTCCTCATTTTGAAAATGGTGTTGAGCATAAAATTTTAATAACTTATGTTATTGCAAAGGTCTCAGAATAAGACTGCCAAATTAGAGGAGCCTGGTATATAGACAATGGCGCAAGTGTTTCTATGCTTTTAATTCACAACATGTTACCATCATACCTTAAGGGCAATATATCCACTAATCTAGTATAATCTTAAACTATAGTTTGAAAGTGATAATACTCTGAAAGCCATCATCATAATTAATAAAGAGAGGTACTGTAAATTTCTAAGATACTTGGCAAACTCCAAAGATTACTTAATTTTCGATATCCCATAAGTTTTCTAATTTAAGGCAAGTGCTTGCCAAAAAGGCTAAGGAAGTTTTATCATGGCATTGTTAAGTCAGCTATTTTTATTAAATTTTGTTAAGTCGCCCATTTGTAAGTAACATGGCATAAAAATTACCTATTTTTAGTTAGAGTGAATTCCACGCTTTAAAATATATAGTATTTATTACTAATTTTATTGAAATAATCAACGTATTGAACTAAGAGTATATTTTTTGAATACACTTACATTATCTTGAATTTTAAGACCAAGACTGACAATTTATTGCATTACCTGCGGGAGTTTGAAAAATGAAAACCACAATGAAAAAACAGCAAGCTAAAGTTGGGAGAAAAACTACTCCAACTTATCAAATATTAGTCGCCGCTATAATGGCAATTTATATACCTCAAGCCTATGGTGAGGCCTCTTTCAATGGCGTAATTGAAGAGAACTTCTCAGGTACAGCAACTAATAATAAATGGCTGATGCCTCTGCCAGGTGATGGGATTAAAAATCCATGGGATCCATCCTCTCCCTCATTTACTGTAGTCAACAGTGCTTGTTTAACTGCGGGTACTGGATCAGCTAAGCCGACCGCAACAACCGCTGGCTCTCCGCCTGGATGCGACGGGATGAAAAAAGATGATCCTGGCAAAGGAGTCTTACGTTTAACTCCTGCACAAAACCAAACGGTTGGCGGCATTGTCTCAGATTTCACTTTTGGTACCCAAGAGGGGGTCGAAATTACATTTATTACTTATACATGGGGAGGCAATGGTGCCGACGGTATGACATTCTTCTTGGCCGATGGTAGCAAACCACCCACGTTAGGTGCCTCGGGAGGTTCAATTGGCTATTCATGCACCAATGACAACCCTATTTTTAGTGGTGTTTATGGCGGGTACATGGGTATCGGTATTGATGAATGGGGTAACTTTGTTTTTAAAGGAGATAACACTTCTACTGGTGCACCAGGTCTAACCTATCGGTTGCCAAATACGATCGGCATTCGTGGTGCAGGCTCTATTAACCATACCTATATTAGTAAGCATTTGTTACAGGAGGTTTATACTAAGTTTGGTTGGGGTACTGTACCTACATCTGTACAAAACAACTGGACTAACTTATGGGCCTCCACATCTGGATTCGGTAGAACAGGCTATAATGCTCCATCTTACCGCAGATTTGCCAATGTATGCCGCACTGGCCAACTCACTATTGACTCTGCATACCTACCTGCAGGTCAAAGCCCTCTTGTGCTAAGCGACAAAGCCACAGATCCAAGATTAAAATTATATAATTACCAATATTTTGCCCATAAGCAACTGCCTCGAAGATTTGCTACAGAATTTGTTAAATCGCGCGAACAGGCAGTCCCTATGCTATATAGAATCCGTATTACACCAAACGGTAAAGCTAGTGTATGGATCAGCTATGACGGTGGTGATTTCCAGCCAGTGATGACAGACTATGATATTGTAGCTGCAAATGGCCCCTTACCAGAAAGCTTCCGCTTTGGATTTATGGGAGCGACAGGTGGTGCCAATAACAACCATGAAGTATTGTGCTTTAAAGCGACTCCAGCCACTCAATCTGAAGGTTCAGCAGAAGTAAACTTACCTGATGCGAAAATAGTGTCTGACTCACAGGTTTATCTGTCATTCTTTAATAAAGTGCACTGGTATGGCAATTTAACGGCACAAAACATTCTGCGTAAGCCTGACGGTACTTATACAGTACAACCCAATGCCAACTGGGATGCCGCTTGTGTATTGACTGGTGGCCAATGCGATCGAACCGGCCAGGCAAATGTCAATAAACAAACTGTCCGCAATCTCTTTACTTGGACGGGTTCTGCCGGCACATCCTTAGAGTGGACAAATATCAATTCCTCGCAACAAAATGCCTTATTCTCCTCCAGCGAATCTTCTGCTATGGGCGAGGCTCGGCTAGCTTATCTAAAAGGTGATACCAGCAGAGAGGTCGGCAAACCCAATGGCGTTTTCCGTCCACGCAAAAACCTGTTAGGCGATATCATCAACTCCAGTCCGGTATGGTCAGGTTATCCAAACAATAAACCTTATCTAGCTACTACTCATTGGCACGATGCGCGCTATCCAAGTGCGGTTATGAACGAAAACAATGTTTCTTATACCAGTTTTGCCAACTCAAACCGTACACGTACAAATATTGTATTTGCCGGTTCAAACGATGGTTTCTTGCATGCCTTCCGCAGCGGTAGCTATAACGCAGCCGGACAATTCCAAACCGCGAACAATGATGGTCAGGAAGTTTTTGCCTACGTCCCGGGTGCAGTGCTGTCACGGATGCACAATAAAACTGATCCAGGCTTAGACTTCTTCAGTCCACAATATGCCCACAACTACTACACCGATGCTCCTGTAGGGATAGGTGATGTGTTCTATGGCGGGGCATGGCACACTTGGGTTATGGGTGGTCTAGGCGCCGGGGGCGACACCATCTATGCCTTAGATGTTACCAATCCCGACTCATTCAATGCATCCAACGTAATAGGCGAATGGTCTCGTTCTTCGGGAGGAGACTGGAGCAACTTAGGCAATACCTACGGCACTCCCGTATTCGGTCGCTTCCATGATGGAAACTGGGGCGCGGTATTCGGTAATGGTTGGTGCTCCACTACCGATGCTGCCAACGGCAACTGTACTGCCTCTGGAGGTCCAGCTGGTATTTATGTAATGTCTATCGACCAAACCACTGGTAACCCCTCTTTTAAATTTATCAGCACAGGAGAATCAGGTACACCAGCCTCTCCTAACGGTATTGCTTATGTCACCCCAATAGATTTGGATGGGGACAACGTCTACGATTATGCTTATGCTGGTGATATATTGGGCAATGTATGGCGCTTTAACCTTCTGTCCTCCAATAGCAATGATTGGACTAGTCAACCACAGAAGCTGTTTACTGCACCCGCTATCCAACCAATTTCCACTAAAATTATCGTGTCCCGTATGAACGGTACATCTGGCGACGTTATTCTGAATTTTGGTACGGGGATGCGTAAAGAAGGCTATTTGGGTGGAAAAACCACTTATGCTACAGGCCAACAAAGTATCTATGGTATTCGTGATAAAACAGCTTTATCTTTTAGCATGACTCCAGGCAATACTACTGCTCAAATTGATCGCAACCAAATGCAAGGACAAGCAGTACATGACAGCGGCAAAACAAATCAACTAAGCAACATGAATGTTGATTGGAATACCAAATCGGGTTGGTATCTAGACTTAACACGAGTGCCTATTAATGGCAAAGTTGAGTATGAGCAAGTACTTTATAACCCCTACTTGGAAAATGGAAAATATTTGATTGTTAACACCTTCCTTGATGGTAGTAATCCTGCCTTGTCTTGTAATACAATTCAGTCAACTGGTTACACTTACCCACTTGAAGCAGCTTCTGGTTCTAGTTTGAGGGGTTTCTTTGATAAGAACTTTACTGGCTCCTCATACCGCAGACAACTAGATGCAGTGGGATCACCTATTTTATTAAAAACTACTGATGGTAAATTGTTTCTCTTAACAAAAGATAGTGAAGGTAAATTAAGTCTCACCCAAGTTTATTTGCCAGGAAAATCTTCAATTCGCCGTATTTCTTGGCGAGAAATTTTCTAAGATTACCGTATCAAAGCCGTCTGAATGATTCAGACGGCTTTTTATATTTAATTTAAATAGAAAATTTTGTGCTATTTATAATTAAGGGGCTTAGGAAGCAAAATCATTCAATATAGTGATAATCTTCTAAAATGAATTAAAAAAACAAGTACCAAAAATTCAGTAAAATTACCGAGCCCAAATTTCGCCGGCTCCTGCGGCTGTTTGCTTTGGATCTGACTGCCTCCGATACTGCGAAACCGACGGCTGCTGGCATCTGCAGTGTCAACAGCCTGTACCTGAAATTACATCGGCGTTTGGCTGACGAATCTTGAATTCGGATTTCAAGTGCAACACCCGGGCATTAGCGGTTGGAACAGATTCAAGAATAAAACACTTGGCGTTTCGTAGCCAAGTGTTTTT
>NZ_JBQCVA010000075.1:0-4737 GCF_051962715.1 Neisseria sp. P0008.S010 | reverse complement strand
CGGTTCGGGTTAAGGGTAAATCTGATTGCAGGACTGGTTAATGCGATGGGATGAATATTTTCGCAAGAGGTCTAATAAAAAGACAAAATAAATAAAAATACGCAATATTGTATTATTTTTACAAAATATGACTGCTTTTGGTTTTTATAATGCGCCGTTGAATAGAAAAATCAGACAAAAGTGAATTTATGTGATTGAAAATTTCTGTCAAGTCGTCTGAAAAATACGGCATGGCAGAAAAGCAAATTTTTGATATGCTGATATTGAGCGGCCATCAATACCGGCCATTTCCGATAGAGATGTGAGGTTGAAATGGCAACAGGCGGCATTGTGATGCCGCCTGTTCGTTGGATGGGTACAGGGCCTATGCCCGCCCTTCGGCTGATGAAGTGCAGAGGGCAGGTTGCTTGCTATGCTGCGCGATGCCCTGCTGAACGTTGTCCTGCCTTACGGCGGATTAACCTTTATTGCTATGGCATTTGGCTTGAACCTCATTCATCACTGCCTAGGATTTTTCAGACGGCCGCCTTCAGATGCCGGCGCATTCCTGCCACATGATTTCCTGCGAACTGCATACTTTCCCGTTTTCTCCCGGTTCTGCGCGTATATAGCTGCCGTCGGGCTGCATCAACCAGGCTTGGCAGTTGTCGTTTAAGGCCAGGGTCAGGCCTTCGCGGATAACTCGGGCTTTCAGTTTCGGATGTTCTACGGGCGTGCAGGTTTCTATGCGACGGAAGAAGTTGCGCCCCATCCAGTCGGCACTCGATATATAGGTGTTTTCCGCGCCGTCGTTGTAAAAATAGTAAACGCGCGAATGTTCGAGCTGGCGGCCGATAATTGAGCGGACGCGGATGTTTTCCGACAGGCCTTCCACTTGCGGCCGCAGGGCGCACATGCCGCGTACGATCAAATCAATCTGTACGCCGGCCGCACTGGCGGCGTAAAGTTCTTCGATGATGTTCGGTTCGATCAGCGAATTGAGTTTGGCGACGATGCGGGCCTTCCTGCCGGCTTTGGCGTGTTCGGCTTCGCGGCGGATGCCTGCAACCAGCATTTTGTGCAGGGTGAACGGGCTTTGGTAGAGTTTGTTCAGGCGGCTGGGCTGGCCCAGGCCGGTGATTTCCATAAACAGGGTGTTCACGTCGGCGGTAATTTGTTCGTCGGCGGTGAGGAGGCCGAAATCGGTATAGATGCGTGAAGTGCCTTGGTGGTAGTTGCCGGTGCCGAGGTGCGCATAGCGTTTCAGACGGCCTTCTTCGCGGCGGATGACCAAAGCCATTTTGGCATGGACTTTGTAGCCGAATACGCCGTATACCACATGTGCGCCCGCGTCTTCGAGCCGTTGCGCCCAATTGACGTTGTTGGCTTCGTCGAAACGCGCCATCAATTCCACAACCACCGTTACTTGCTTGCCCGCCAATGCGGCGTTCATCAGTGCCTTGGCCAGTTCGGAGTCGGTACCTGTGCGGTAGATGGTCATTTTGATGGCGACGACGGCGGGGTCGGCCGCGGCTTCGCGGATAAAGCGGACGACGGGTTCGAACGATTGGTAAGGATGGTGCAGCAAAATATCTTCCCGGGCCACGGCTTCGAGTACGCCTTCGTCTTTTTTCAGCATTTTTGACAGGCTGCCGCTGCGCGGGGCGTATTTGAGGTCGGGGCGTTCGACCATGTCGGGCACGGACATCAGGCGCACAAGGTTCACCGGTCCTTTGACTTGGTAAAGGTCTGCGGGTTTGAGTTTGAAATGGCCGAGCAGGAAGTCGTAAATGTGGGGCGGACAGGTTTCCGCCACTTCCAGCCGGACGCCGTCGCCGTATTCGCGGTCGTGCAGCTCGCTTTGGATGGCGGCGCGCAGGTTTTTCAGGTCTTCCTCCGCCACGGTCAGGTCGCTGTCGCGCGTGAGGCGGAATTGGTGGCAGCCTTTTACTTCCATGCCGGGGAAGAGGCGGTAGACGTAGTCGTGCAAGATGGACGACAGGAAGACGAAGCCTTCTTCTCCGCCGCAGATTTCAGACGGCAGTTTGACCACGCGCGGCAGGATGCGTGGGGCTTGGACGATGGCCATGCCCGAAGAGCGGCCGAATGCGTCTTTGCCTTCGAGTTCGACGGCGAAGTTCAACGACTTATTCAATGGTTTGGGGAAGGGGTGCGCGGAGTCGAGGCCGACGGGGGTGAGTATCGGCCAGAGTTCGCGGTCGAAATAGTCTTCTATCCAGGCGCGCTGTTCCGCCGTCCAGTTGCGGCGGCGGTAAAAATGGATGCCTTCGCGGCTCAGGGCGGGTTGCAGTTCGTTGTTGAACAGGTCGTATTGTTCGTGTATCAGGCGGTGTGCCTCAACCGATGCGGCGGCAAGGGTTTCGGCGGGCGTCATGCCGCTGTCGAGGATTTTGCCGGGATTCCGTTTGTGTTCGCGCCTCAGGTAGGCCATCCGTACTTCAAAAAATTCGTCGAGGTTGGAGGAGACGATGCAGAGGAAGCGCAACCGCTCAAGCAGGGGGATGCGCGCATCCTGCGCTTGCGCCAATACGCGGCGGTTGAATTCGAGCAGGCTCAGTTCGCGGCATAATATGCGGTTGGATTGAGGCATGGCGTTCTCCTTCGAATATGTTTGATGTTCATAACGACGGACGGAATGTCTGCGTATAAGGTATCAAGTATAAGTCCGGCGGCAGGGTTTTTCCAGTTGGGAGGCCGTCTGAAGAGAAACGACGGTGGATTGGAGCGAGGTGATCGGTTGTGTTGAAGGGAAGGATGATGTATATCAAATATTCAGATTGTCCGAATCATTTACAATAGCAGTTTGCCTTTGTGGTAAAACGATAAAGACATTGCGGCATCGGAATAATTTAAAGGAAAATTTATGGCCATCAAGCACGAAATACGGGATAACGAGATTTTTGTTTTCGGTTCAAACAAAGCCGGTAAGCACGGTTTGGGTACGGCATTGACCGCACGGATGAAATACGGTGCGGAAATGGGGCAGGGATTCGGTTTGCAGGGGCAGTCTTTGGCCATTCCGGTGAAAGACGAGCAATTGAAACTGCTGCCTTTGGAAGAAATCAAAACCTATGTCGATTTGTTTATCGATTTTGCCAAAACCAATTTCGACAAACGTTTTTTTGTTACGCCCGTCGGTACGGCTTTGGGCGAATATCATGCGCAGGATATTGCGCCGCTGTTCAAAGGCGTGTCCGACAATTGCCGCCTGCCGCCGGAATGGGAGGAAATCCTCAAAGCCGAATGAAAGGCTTTAAGGGCAGATAATTAAAAAGGCCGTCTGAAAACCATATTCGGGTTTTCAGACGGCCTTTTTATGTTTTTTACCGAAGGCGTCTTTATTTCGGCTCTTGCGGCACGTAGCCTTGCACTGCGTCGGCACCGTCGCCGAAGAAATAGTTTTCCATCTGCTGGGCCAGATATTCGCGCGCGCGCGGGTCGGCCAGGCTCAGGCGGTTTTCGTTGATCAGCATGGTTTGGTGGCGCGTCCACGCTTCCCATGCCTCTTGCGATACGTTTTCAAAAATCCGCTTGCCCAGTTCGTTCGGCAGGGGGGCGAATTTCATGCCGGGGGCTTCTTTGCCCAGTTTCACGCAATGAACCATACGGGTCATGATGTTTTCCTTCAACGGTTTTTCAGACGGCCCGAATTCTAACGGAAGGGCGTTGCTTTGTATAGGAAGCCGCTTTCAGACGGCCTCCTGCCTGATTTTCTCCACCAGGAAATCGATAAAGCTGCGTATTTTCGCACTCAAAAAAGCCCTATCGGCATAAGCTGCATACAAGGTGGCGGACGGGATGCGCCATTCGGGCAGCAGGCGTACAAGGCGGCCGCTGTCGAGATCGCGTTTGACCGTCCATGCGGGCAGGTAGCCCAAGCCGCCGCCGGCCAAAACCATTTCCCGCACCATCGGCGTATTGTCCGCCCGAATGGTCGAATTCGGCGTGAGGGTAAAATGCTCGCCGTCACGCGAGAGTTTGATATGCTCCATATCGACATAACTTGCTTGGACGAAATTGTGGGTAAGAATTTCCTGCGGTGTGGCGGGTGTGCCGTGCCTTTGCAGATACTCTGTTTCGCCAATCAAATAAAAAGCGATTTCGCTTAATGGGCGGACAATCAGCGTGGGCGGCAGGTCGACGCTGCTGACGCGTAAGGCCAAATCCACCCCTTCGGCCACCAGGTCGATTTTGCGGTTGTCCAGAATCAAATCAAGCGATACGGTCGGGTAAAGGCGGCAGTATTCGGCCAGCCAACTGCAAACATGATGGTTGGCAAACCACATCGGCATCGTAACCCGCAGCAGCCCCTGCGGTTTTTCCGTCCCGCCGGCTGCGCGTTCGGCAGCGGTTTCCAACGTTTCCAGCGCATAACCGCATTCGCGGTGGTATTCCTCACCCGCTTCCGTCAGATACAGATTACGGCTGTTGCGTTGCAATAGTTTGGCACCGATATGGTTTTCCAGATGGCTGACGTGTTTGCTGGCCATCGCGGTGGAAATGCCGAGTTTGTCGGCGGCACGGGTAAAGCTGCCTTGCCGAACCACTTCGCGAAAAACCTTCAGGCTGAATAAAGTATCCATGATTTCTTATTGGGAAATATTGCATCAATAAACATAGTATATATTTACTTAAAGGAATTATCTATTATTCCGTCTTAATTAGACCTCTTGCGAAAGTATCCTGAAGATTTACAATTTCCAAATGAAATACGAAAACCTAATCCAAAGAAGCAAC
>NZ_JBQCVA010000074.1:0-4992 GCF_051962715.1 Neisseria sp. P0008.S010 | reverse complement strand
GTTAAAGTCACTTTAAGCTCACTCACAGCATATCCGCACCGATGCAGAAAGTCATACCTACGGGCAAAGGGCAGATTACCGAGACCAAATCGGCAATCAAAAGCGGTATTGAGGTAGAAAGCAAGGTTGTCTGACAAGGCAGATAGCCTTGCTTGGAAGCAGGGATGGTTGCAAGGATCTAGTTCTTATCACTCACTGAAAGATAAAACCTAAGCAAGAGGTGATGATGCATAGCAACGACCAGCAGCTATCTTCCCTAGTGACCGGAGAGTACCTAGGTCCGTTGTAGATGCTTCCGTTGCAGATGGTTCCGGTGTTGATACTGTTTTCATTACCCGCAGCATTTGTTTTTATTCAATGATCTAATAAGCCGAGACCTTTGCAAAAAAGCCCTTCCCCCGACAGCAGAAACCCAAACACAGGTTTTCGGCTGTTTTTGCCTCCAATCACGCCTGATTTTACCCAAATACCCCCTTAATCCTCCCCGGATACCTGATAATCAGGCATCCGGGCCGCCTTTTAGGCGGCAACAGGCGCACTTAGCCGGTTAGCCGCTTTCAACAGGTTCAAACACATCGCCTTCAGATGGCTTTGTGCACTCACTTTGAGCAGACCAAAATAGGCTGCCCGGGCATAGCCAAATGTCACTACCAAATCATGCAGTACGACTCTACATTGCGTAAAGATGTTGCCGATGAAAACGGTAGGGCGGCATTTGACTCAGAATTGATTGCCGGGAAAAAGATTTGGGTGCGTTTTTGGGCCCAGGGACAGCGACAAGATGCCGCATTCAGTACTCAACCTTTTTACTGGGCGGAAAATGTCATAACACAGCCGATTATGGCACCTAGAGTATATGAAATTAAACTTCGGGAGACGGGGAACAAAAATAACGAGTCGGAAGATTACCGGCAGGCATTTTATGAAGTACGGGCCGGAGATACGTGGGAAGGGATTGCTCAAAAATGCAACACCAATGTATCGTTAATTAAATTCATCAACAACCTTCCCGATGACGGTACACCGCCAGAGGTCGGGGATGCGTTGCTATTGCCGAGAGGGGCGGAAAGGCCGTTAGATTCTGGAGGCCGCCCAGATAAAGGGGTGATTGAGAGCCAACCAAGCGACCCGCTTGACGATTTACTGAAAGGGTTGGACGGAAAAACATCTGAACAGAAAAAGGATGATCAGCCTATATTGCCGCAAGGTGCAGAACCTGTAGGGCAGGGGCAATCTGCACAGCCTGCTGGTAAAAATCCGCCTCCAGATGAAGGGAAGCCTGCGGAAGGGAAGCCGGATATTCAGGAAGGGAGGGGGAGGAGTGGAAGGCCTACGGATAGGGTTATACTGAAACAGCAACCTTCGGCAATACCAAATTTGATTACGATGGAACAAATGAAGGGGATGTGGCCTCTTGTAAGTCAAAGTAAAATGCGACCTATATTAGATGAACTTAATGCTAATTTGACGGACTACAAATTAGATACAAATCTCAGAAAAGCTCATTTTTTTGCACAGGTAATGCAAGAAGTGGGGCCACATTTTAAATTAAGAGAAGATCTTCATTATGGGGCTAAAGCTTTATTAAGATTTTCATATTATCAAAAACATCCTTCAGAGGCTACTACAGATGCCAATTTGTCTCCTTTCTCTTTAAAAGAAAAAACGATAGCAAATAAAGCTTATATGGATAAATGGAGATCTAGACCTTACAAGCTTGGTAATATTTATGAAGGAGATGGATATAAATTTATAGGGAGAGGATTAAAGCAGACTACGGGAAGAAGTAATTATACTGATTTAAATAATGTGTATCCGTTAGCATGGCCTGGCGAAAATTTAAATTTTTTAGAACATCCTGAATTATTAGAGACTCCCAAATATGCTGTTCGCTCTGCTATTGCTTTTTTGAAAGGTAAAAAATTATATGAGTTAGCAGACAAAGGGTTTAATACAAATACTGTAGATAGTATTACTAGAGTTATGAATAAAGCAACAGATAGTTACCCTCAAAGAAGAGCTAATTTTTCTACCACAATAAAGATTTTTAGATAGTTTATATTCAAATAAGGTTATCTATGAAAATTTTTTTAATATATATTTTTTTATATCTTTTACCTATAGTTTGTATTGGAGAAAATATTGACTTTGATAAGTATAACCATCAAACGTGTAGTTACTTAAATAATAAATTAAGTATTTTAAAAAAAATGATGCCTTGTTTTCCTCTTCGTATTGTATTGATGATGGAGAAGAGATAATCAATAATAGTATATTGATTGGTGGGAAAAAATATAAATTAAGAGATTTTAAAAAGACTGAAATTATAAGTAGGAGAATTAATCTAGAGGCAATTAGTATATATAAGGTTAATAAAAATTATCCTTTACTTATTATTCTACTCTCTGAAGAATTTTGTTGTTATCCTCAATTGGAAGGTAAAAATTATAGAATTTATTTATACAAAATTTATGAAGATAAGAAAAATAACGAGTTTAAATTTATATCATCAGATTATATTTTAGGTGAAAATGTATCAGGATTTGATGGAATATCTGATAAAAGAATGATATTTAGATTAAGAAATATTGAAGAAATAAAAAAATACTTAAAGATGGGGCTGCCCTAGATAACTAGGGAACTTCAATTTAAGCTAGAATTATCCCCATGAGAAGAAGCCGCCTAAGTCAGTATAAGCAAAACAAGCTCATCGAACTGTTCGTTGCAGGCGTTACCGCCGGAACGGCAGCCCGATTGGCCGACGTCAAAAAATACTGAAGATTTATTATTTCAACCGGCTGCATCTACTTATCTCTCACCAGCAGCCCGTATTTGGAAATGTTTGACGGTGAAGCAGATGAAAGCTGCTTTGGCGGGCATCGCAAAGGCAGACGGGGACGCGGTGCGGCAGTGAAGGCGCCGTATTCGGGCTTTTAAAGCGCAACAGTAAGGTTTATACCGTTGCAGTACCCAATACGCAAACGGCCACCTTACTGCCTATTATCCGTGAGCAGGTAAAGCCTGACAGCATCGTTTATACAGATTGTCATAAACTGAGAATGGCATTTTAACAATAGTGAAATAAAAGTTCGAATCTCTATTTTAAAACAACTGGTGAAGCACGATTTATCCTAATTATCTAGAATAGTCCCTATAAATTAGTAATTCATATTACCCTCAAAGCACGAATTTAGAACCCAACAGTTACAAAGGCCGTCTGAAAGAGAGCCAACTATATTACCGCAAGGTGCAGAACCTGTAGGGCAGGGGCAACCTGCACAGCCTGCTGGTAAAAATCCGCCTCCAGATGAAGGGAAACCTGCGGAGGAGAAACGTTTTGAACCTGCGGAGGAGAAGCCGGATATTCGGAAGGGGAGGGGGAGAAATGGAAGGCCTACGGATAGGGTCTATAATTCTCCTAAGGTTAGATGTTTTTGCCATGAAAAAGGAATGGTTAGTAACCCCTGTTCTGGTTATGGTACAAAGATAACGGAAGCTCATTATGAAAAATTAGCTGCTGATTTGAATGTGGAGAAAGAAGTTCTAAAGGCTGTTGCAATAGTTGAATCAAAAGGGGAGGGGTTCGTTAATGATGAGGCTGGCAGACGTAGAGCTAAAATACTATTAGAAAGACATAAAATGTATCGACATTTGAGAGGAAAAATTTCTCAAGAAAGACTATCTTCTTTAGTAAGACAGCATCCTAGAGTTATATATCCCGAATATGGGGAGTATGGGAGTGAGCGGGAGCAATTTAGAAAACTAGAAATAGCAAAGTCTATTGATGAAACTGCCGCAATAAAGAGTTGTTCTTGGGGAGAATTCCAAGTTTTGGGTGAATATTTTAAGAATGGTGGATATTCCACACCCCAAGAACTAGAAATTGCAATGAATCAATGCAGTTTACAGCAATTCCTATATTTTCAAAGTTATTTAAAAATTACTAAACCGCAGGTAGTAAAAAACATGAGAGTTAAGAACTGGGGAAAGATTGCCTTTTATTATAATGGATCGGATTATAAGAGAAATGCATATGATGTTAAAATGGAGTGTGAGTATGAGAGACTAAAAGGGAGACGTAAGTCATGCAAGTAAAAAAGATAATTGTATGCATATTAATAATATTTTCCTCCTTTGCGCATGGATCTAATGACCAGCTAATAAAAAATGAACAAGCATTATTGAAAATTAATAGATTTTTTTCTGGCATTGAAGAAAGTAATATTGAAAATTATAAAGATGGAGAATTAATAGTCTTTTTGGTAGATGAGTTTGGAGGAAGGTTTTATGAAGATTATTATATGAAAATAGAAAATAATAATGTCACACTTGTTAAAATAGAAACATTAAGTTTGTATAAGGAAGATTTTGATGTAAAATCATTAAGATGTATAAAATTTATTAATGAACCCATCATTAAATATGATAGAAAATCAATATTAATGACAAATAATAAAAAATGTTATACGGTATATATGCTAGATAACTCATTGATTTAATTTAGGGAGTATATAAAAAATAATAAAAATTTTGATGTGGATGAAAGTAGAATTGATTGGTATATAAATAGATACAATATAGATCAAAAAAACGTTTCAATATACAATGACATTGCATTTTACCTTGGAGAAGGTCATAACTACAATTCTTCATTATATATTCTAAAAAAAATTATTAAAATATATCCAAACAGAATAGTCGCATATTTGAATATTGCTGATGTATATTGGGAAATTGGTAATAAAGATCATGCTAAAGTTTATTATCAAGAATATATTTCTAGAATGGGTAAAATTGGAAAAAAATCAATCATTCCTAAACGAGTATTTCAAAGAGTACGATAAATACGACTTATCTGAAATTAAATCTGAAAAACACCAAAAACGGCGACAAAATCTGCGGCATCTTCCACGGTGTGATGCCCGCCACCGGCGCCCCCGCCTTTTACAAACGCCTGAAAGCCGGCTTCGGCGACGAGCCCAACCCCTGCAA
>NZ_JBQCVA010000073.1:0-5490 GCF_051962715.1 Neisseria sp. P0008.S010 | reverse complement strand
TGCTCTTTAACAAACAGATTACCGATAAGTGTGAGTGCTTAGGCCTCACGCTGTTTAGAAGACAGACAAGATGATGTTTAACATTGTCCTGTCGGTTTCTTTGAAGCAGACCAGAAGTTATTAAGTTAGAGATTGAACATAAGAGTTTGATCCTGGCTCAGATTGAACGCTGGCGGCATGCTTTACACATGCAAGTCGGACGGCAGCGGGGTAGTGCTTGCACTACTGCCGGCGAGTGGCGAACGGGTGAGTAATATATTGGAACGTACCGAGTAATGGGGGATAACCAATCGAAAGATTGGCTAATACCGCATACGCTCTGAGGAGGAAAGCAGGGGACCTTCGGGCCTTGCGTTATTCGAGCGGCCAATATCTGATTAGCTAGTTGGTGGGGTAAGGGCCTACCAAGGCGACGATCAGTAGCGGGTCTGAGAGGATGATCCGCCACACTGGGACTGAGACACGGCCCAGACTCCTACGGGAGGCAGCAGTGGGGAATTTTGGACAATGGGCGCAAGCCTGATCCAGCCATGCCGCGTGTCTGAAGAAGGCCTTCGGGTTGTAAAGGACTTTTGTTAGGGAAGAAAAAGGAGCGGTTAATACCCGTTTCTGCTGACGGTACCTAAAGAATAAGCACCGGCTAACTACGTGCCAGCAGCCGCGGTAATACGTAGGGTGCGAGCGTTAATCGGAATTACTGGGCGTAAAGCGAGCGCAGACGGTTACTTAAGCAGGATGTGAAATCCCCGGGCTTAACCTGGGAACTGCGTTCTGAACTGGGTAGCTAGAGTATGTCAGAGGGGGGTAGAATTCCACGTGTAGCAGTGAAATGCGTAGAGATGTGGAGGAATACCGATGGCGAAGGCAGCCCCCTGGGATAATACTGACGTTCATGCTCGAAAGCGTGGGTAGCAAACAGGATTAGATACCCTGGTAGTCCACGCCCTAAACGATGTCGATTAGCTGTTGGGCAGCTTGACTGCTTAGTAGCGTAGCTAACGCGTGAAATCGACCGCCTGGGGAGTACGGTCGCAAGATTAAAACTCAAAGGAATTGACGGGGACCCGCACAAGCGGTGGATGATGTGGATTAATTCGATGCAACGCGAAGAACCTTACCTGGTCTTGACATGTACGGAACCTTCCAGAGACGGAAGGGTGCCTTCGGGAACCGTAACACAGGTGCTGCATGGCTGTCGTCAGCTCGTGTCGTGAGATGTTGGGTTAAGTCCCGCAACGAGCGCAACCCTTGTCATTAGTTGCCATCATTTAGTTGGGCACTCTAATGAGACTGCCGGTGACAAACCGGAGGAAGGTGGGGATGACGTCAAGTCCTCATGGCCCTTATGACCAGGGCTTCACACGTCATACAATGGTCGGTACAAAGGGTAGCCAAGCCGCGAGGCGGAGCCAATCTCATAAAACCGATCGTAGTCCGGATTGCACTCTGCAACTCGAGTGCATGAAGTCGGAATCGCTAGTAATCGCAGGTCAGCATACTGCGGTGAATACGTTCCCGGGTCTTGTACACACCGCCCGTCACACCATGGGAGTGGGGGATACCAGAAGTAGGTAGGGTAACCGCAAGGAGCCCGCTTACCACGGTATGCTTCATGACTGGGGTGAAGTCGTAACAAGGTAGCCGTAGGGGAACCTGCGGCTGGATCACCTCCTTTCTAGAGAAAAGGGGTCTAGGTACTCACACTTATCGGTAATCGAAGATGCAGCACAAAGGGTTTGTAGCTCAGGTGGTTAGAGCACACGCTTGATAAGCGTGGGGTCGTAGGTTCAAGTCCTACCAGACCCACCATGCAAACCACAAGGCAAAGAAGGCTGATTAGGCTGGAGGCCAAAATACTGGG
Source organism: Neisseria sp. P0008.S010 (assembly GCF_051962715.1). NCBI lineage: Bacteria > Pseudomonadati > Pseudomonadota > Betaproteobacteria > Neisseriales > Neisseriaceae > Neisseria > Neisseria sp. P0008.S010. The sequence continues at coordinate 3,629 of NZ_JBQCVA010000073.1, read as the reverse complement.
GGCATAGCTCAGTTGGTAGAGCACCTGCTTTGCAAGCAGGGGGTCATCGGTTCGATCCCGTTTGCCTCCACCAAATAATTTACAAATTAAAACAGGTTGTATTAGAGTGCAGCTTCTTTTAATTTGCAAAGTAAATAGCAATATTGAATGCATCGATCTTTAACAAATTGGAAAGTCGAAATCAACAAACAAAGACAATGTGTCTGTTTTTGATGATTAACTGATTGTAAACGGTTAGTTGTCTCCTGAATAGGAAAAGAAAAACAGGTACAGTATTTGGGTGATGATTGTATCGACTTAATCCCGAAAGACAAAAGGCGGGATTAAGACACAACAAGCAGTAAGCTTTATCAGAGTAGGAAATTCAAGTCTAATGTTCTCGTCAACGGAATATCAGGCAAAGTCAGAGAAGTTCTTGAAATGATAGAGTCAAGTGAATAAGTGCATCAGGTGGATGCCTTGGCGATGATAGGCGACGAAGGACGTGTAAGCCTGCGAAAAGCGTGGGGGAGCTGGCAATAAAGCTATGATCCCGCGATGTCCGAATGGGGAAACCCACTGCATTCTGTGCAGTATCCTAAGTTGAATACATAGACTTAGAGAAGCGAACCCGGAGAACTGAACCATCTAAGTACCCGGAGGAAAAGAAATCAACCGAGATTCCGCAAGTAGTGGCGAGCGAACGCGGAGGAGCCTGTACGTAATAGCTGTTTGAGATAGAAGAACAAGCTGGGAAGCTTGACCATAGTGGGTGATAGTCCCGTATTCGAAATCTCAATAGTGGTACTAAGCGTACGAAAAGTAGGGCGGGACACGTGAAATCCTGTCTGAATATGGGGGGACCATCCTCCAAGGCTAAATACTCATCATCGACCGATAGTGAACCAGTACCGTGAGGGAAAGGCGAAAAGAACCCCGGGAGGGGAGTGAAATAGAACCTGAAACCTGATGCATACAAACAGTGGGAGCACCCTTGTGGTGTGACTGCGTACCTTTTGTATAATGGGTCAACGACTTACATTCAGTAGCGAGCTTAACCGGATAGGGGAGGCGTAGGGAAACCGAGTCTTAATAGGGCGATGAGTTGCTGGGTGTAGACCCGAAACCGAGTGATCTATCCATGGCCAGGTTGAAGGTGCCGTAACAGGTACTGGAGGACCGAACCCACGCATGTTGCAAAATGCGGGGATGAGCTGTGGATAGGGGTGAAAGGCTAAACAAACTCGGAGATAGCTGGTTCTCCCCGAAAACTATTTAGGTAGTGCCTCGAGCAAGACACTGATGGGGGTAAAGCACTGTTATGGCTAGGGGGTTATTGCAACTTACCAACCCATGGCAAACTCAGAATACCATCAAGTGGTTCCTCGGGAGACAGACAGCGGGTGCTAACGTCCGTTGTCAAGAGGGAAACAACCCAGACCGCCAGCTAAGGTCCCAAATGATAGATTAAGTGGTAAACGAAGTGGGAAGGCCCAGACAGCCAGGATGTTGGCTTAGAAGCAGCCATCATTTAAAGAAAGCGTAATAGCTCACTGGTCGAGTCGTCCTGCGCGGAAGATGTAACGGGGCTCAAATCTATAACCGAAGCTGCGGATGCTAGTTTACTAGCATGGTAGGGGAGCGTTCTGTAGGCCGATGAAGGTGCATTGTAAAGTGTGCTGGAGGTATCAGAAGTGCGAATGTTGACATGAGTAGCGATAAAGCGGGTGAAAAGCCCGCTCGCCGAAAGCCCAAGGTTTCCTACGCAACGTTCATCGGCGTAGGGTGAGTCGGCCCCTAAGGCGAGGCAGAAATGCGTAGTCGATGGGAAACAGGTTAATATTCCTGTACTTGATTCAAATGCGATGTGGGGACGGAGAAGGTTAGGTTAGCAAGCTGTTGGAATAGCTTGTTTAAGCCGGTAGGTGGAAGACTTAGGCAAATCCGGGTCTTCTTAACACCGAGAAGTGACGACGAGTGTCTACGGACATGAAGTAACCGATACCACGCTTCCAGGAAAAGCCACTAAGCTTCAGTTTGAATTAAACCGTACCGCAAACCGACACAGGTGGGCAGGATGAGAATTCTAAGGCGCTTGAGAGAACTCGGGAGAAGGAACTCGGCAAATTGATACCGTAACTTCGGGAGAAGGTATGCCCTCTAAGGTTAAGGACTTGCTCCGTAAGCCCTGGAGGGTCGCAGAGAATAGGTGGCTGCGACTGTTTATTAAAAACACAGCACTCTGCTAACACGAAAGTGGACGTATAGGGTGTGACGCCTGCCCGGTGCTGGAAGGTTAATTGAAGATGTGAGAGCATCGGATCGAAGCCCCAGTAAACGGCGGCCGTAACTATAACGGTCCTAAGGTAGCGAAATTCCTTGTCGGGTAAGTTCCGACCCGCACGAATGGCGTAACGATGGCCACACTGTCTCCTCCCGAGACTCAGCGAAGTTGAAGTGGTTGTGAAGATGCAATCTACCCGCTGCTAGACGGAAAGACCCCGTGAACCTTTACTGTAGCTTTGCATTGGACTTTGAAGTCACTTGTGTAGGATAGGTGGGAGGCTTTGAAGCAGAGACGCCAGTCTCTGTGGAGCCGTCCTTGAAATACCACCCTGGTGTCTTTGAGGTTCTAACCCAGACCCGTAATCCGGGTCGGGGACCGTGCATGGTAGGCAGTTTGACTGGGGCGGTCTCCTCCCAAAGAGTAACGGAGGAGTTCGAAGGTTACCTAGGTCCGGTCGGAAATCGGACTGATAGTGCAATGGCAAAAGGTAGCTTAACTGCGAGACCGACAAGTCGAGCAGGTGCGAAAGCAGGACATAGTGATCCGGTGGTTCTGTATGGAAGGGCCATCGCTCAACGGATAAAAGGTACTCCGGGGATAACAGGCTGATTCCGCCCAAGAGTTCATATCGACGGCGGAGTTTGGCACCTCGATGTCGGCTCATCACATCCTGGGGCTGTAGTCGGTCCCAAGGGTATGGCTGTTCGCCATTTAAAGTGGTACGTGAGCTGGGTTTAAAACGTCGTGAGACAGTTTGGTCCCTATCTGCAGTGGGCGTTGGAAGTTTGACGGGGGCTGCTCCTAGTACGAGAGGACCGGAGTGGACGAACCTCTGGTGTACCGGTTGTCACGCCAGTGGCATCGCCGGGTAGCTAAGTTCGGAAGAGATAAGCGCTGAAAGCATCTAAGCGCGAAACTCGCCTGAAGATGAGACTTCCCTTGCGGTTCAACCGCACTAAAGAGTCGTTCGAGACCAGGACGTTGATAGGTGGGGTGTGGAAGCGCGGTAACGTGTGAAGCTAACCCATACTAATTGCTCGTGAGGCTTGACTCTATCATTTGAAGAACTTCAAATATAAAAGCTTACTGACTGATTCAGTCATTACCTATTATTGATTATCGGCTTTACCGATTTGTACAGTTTACGTTTGGCGGCCATAGCGAGTTGGTCCCACGCCTTCCCATCCCGAACAGGACCGTGAAACGACTCAGCGCCGATGATAGTGTGGTTCTTCCATGCGAAAGTAGGTCACTGCCAAACACTTATTTCGAAGCCCTGATGATTTATTCGTCAGGGCTTCTCTATTTTATACGTGTTTTTTTGCCCTATCTAATATAGACAGGTTGCTGAAGAAGGTCATGA
>NZ_JBQCVA010000072.1:0-6031 GCF_051962715.1 Neisseria sp. P0008.S010 | reverse complement strand
ATTAGGGGCGAAAACGGCCGAAAACCTGTGTTTGGGTTTCGGCTGTCGGGGGAAGGGCTTTTTGCAAAGGTCTCGGCTTGTGTGCCCGAACAAACAGGCCGTCTGAAAAAACAAATGCGCTTTTTCAGACGGCCTGTCTGCCGTTTTAAAATAAATGTGTAAAGGCCGTACGGGAAGTGTTGAGGCCGTCTGAAAACCTCCGAAACGGTTTCTCAGAGATTTTCCGCACTCAGCCGGCGGGCGACAGCAGTTTTTCGATGGCGGGAAACAGCTCGCGTTCTTCAAAGCGGGCATGGTCGCGCAGCAGGGTGGCGAACTCGACGTTCCATAACGGATTGTTGTATTCCGGCGCGGCGTGCATGGCGCGCAGCACGGCGTGTTCGTTTTCAAAACGGGCGCGCAGGTCGTCGCGGTTCAAGTCGTGCCACAACGGGGCGAACATGGTCTCTTCGTGTTCGAAATGGGGCATCAGGCCGACGTAGTGTTCGTTGATGTCGGCCGAATGGTTGAGTTCGGGATGACGCAGGATGCGGGCGCATAGGGCGAGTGTGTGATGATGCTCATGCGACAGGGGGACCAGTATGGGGTGTCGTTTCATGGTTTTTTGTCTTAGTGGTGGCGTGTCGTTTGTGTATAATGTTGCAGATATTATGAAACTTTAACACCACGCTTGCAATATGTACCTAACTCAACAAACCGACTATGCCCTACGCGTTTTGGCCTATGCGGCCGCCAACAGCGAAGAACTGGTCAATATCGCGACCATCGCCGAAGTTTACGGCATTTCCAGAAGCCACCTGATGAAAGTGGCCACCGCCTTGGTAAAAGGCGGTTTTTTAGACAGCGTGCGCGGCAAGGGCGGCGGCCTGCGTTTGAGCCGTTCGGCGGAAGGCATCGTTATCGGCGACGTGGTGCGCCACATAGAACCGATGAAACTGGTGGAATGCATGGGCGCGGACAACCACTGCCTGCTGACTTCCTGCTGCCGGCTCAGCAATATATTGAACGATGCTGGACGGGCGTTTCTCGCGCACCTCGACAAATTTACCCTGTCCGATTTGATCAATCAGCCCACCCTCGACATGCTGTACACGCCGAAAATCTCGCTGTATGTCGAAACCGCCTGAAACATCCCCTCTCGGCCGTCTGAAAAGTCCGTTTGTTTTCAGACGGCCCGCACATCCCATTTAAGGAAAACCGATGAACACACCGAAAAAACTGGTTATCGCCAGCAGGGAAAGCATGCTGGCGATGTGGCAGGCCGAACACATCAAAGGCCGTCTGAAAGCCCTGTATCCCGACTGTGAAGTGGAAATTCTGGGCATGACGACGCGCGGCGACCAAATCCTCGACCGCACATTGTCGAAAATCGGCGGCAAAGGCCTGTTTATCAAAGAACTCGAACAGGCATTGCAAGACGGCCGTGCCGATTTGGCCGTCCATTCCATCAAAGACGTGCCGATGGAATTGCCGGAAGGGTTCGCACTGGCGGCAATCAGCGAACGCGCCAGCCCGTTTGATGCGTTCGTATCCAATCAATATGCGCGTTTGGAAGACATGCCCGAAGGCGCAATCGTCGGCACATCCAGCCTGCGCCGCGAAGCACAACTGCGGGCGAAATTCCCTCACCTGACCATCAAACCCCTGCGCGGCAACGTCCAAACCCGCCTGTCCAAGCTCGACAACGGCGATTACGATGCCGTCATCCTTGCAGCCGCCGGCCTGCAACGCCTGGGCTTGGACGGCCGCATTCGCGAAATCCTCTCGCCGGCCGACAGCCTGCCTGCGGCAGGGCAGGGCGCATTGGGCATCGAAATTGCCGCCTGCCGTACCGACCTTGCCGACATCCTGCATCCGCTGAACCACGAAGAAACCGCCGCCTGCGTTACCGCCGAACGCGCCCTTGCACGCGCGCTGGGCGGGAGCTGCCAAGTACCGCTGGCGGCTTATTGCGTGATGGAAGACGGCCTTCTGACCCTCAACGGCCTGGTCGGCCATCCCGACGGCTCCGTCATCATCGAAGCCTCCGCCCAAGCCCCGGCCGCTTATGCCGACGCACTCGGCCGTGCCGTGGCCAAACGCCTGGCCGACGACGGTGCGGAAGAACTGATAGCGGCCGTTTTGGCGGAACAGCAATAAAAAATTTGCCCTGCCGCCGTTTTCAGACGGCCTCTAAACATCGGAGGCCGTCTGAAAATATTAAATGCCGGCCGGCATATGTAAATAACGGAAAGCCGGAAAACCCCGGCCCGTATAGCGGAAAATAAAAAAACGATATATGCGCGTGCTGTAAAACGGCCGCCTTATCTGCCCCGGCTGCCGGAAAAGGAAGCCGTATCAGTTTTCGGCAGGCGGCAAGAGCCAAACGAAGGCCGTCTGAAAACCTTGTATCCGTTCCCGCCAACCCAATCCCATTTTATTCGTCCGACCATGCCTACCCTCCTGATAGTCCGACCCGCCGCCCAAGCTGCCGCCGACCGGCAAACCTGTACCGCCGCAGGCTGGCAGGGCAGCATATTCAGCCCGTTTGCCATCGAAGCCGACGCGGATGCACTCGCCCGCCTGCCCGGGCAGTTTCAGACGGCCTCCGCCGTGTTTTGGGTCAGCCCTTCGGCCGTGGCCGTGGCTGCGCCGCACCTCGAATTTTCAGACCGCAGCCCGCCGCAGATAGCCGTCGGCGGCAGCAGCGCGCGCGCATTGCAGGCGTACAGCCACACCCCGGTCTGTTTCCCCGATGACGGCAACGACAGCGAAGCCGTTTTGAGGCTGCCGTTGTGGCAAACCCTGCCGCAGGGTGCGGCCGTATTGATTGTCAGAGGCCACGGCGGACGCGAATTTCTCGCACATCAGCTTACCCTGCGCGGCTTCGACGTCCAAACCGCCGAAGTGTATTTCAGACGGCCTCTCGAACCCGATTGGACGCAGTTTTCCGCCACACCGCCCGATGCGGCGTGGATTACCTCGGCCGAATCCGTGCGCCTGCTGTTTGCCGCCGCACCGCCGCCGTTCACGCAAAAGCTGCAATCCTTGCTATACTTCACCCACCATCAGCGCGTGGCCGAGGCACTCCGTGCCGCCGGCGCGACACGGGTAAAACTGATTCCCGCGCTGGACATTGACATTTTAAATCGTTACGCGGAGCAAAACCGATGAGCGGACAAGAAACCAAACAGGCCGTAAACAACGGCGGCGAAAACATGGAAAATCCGAAAAACACCGTTTCAGACGGCCTTCAGAACGACAGGCCGTCTGAAAGCCCATCCGACGGCAAAACACCCCCTCCGCGTGCAGAAGCGGAAAAAACGCCCGAGCCCCCACAGGCTCCTGCGCCGGTCATCATCCGCGAATCCGGCGGCAAAGGTTTGGCCGTCGGCGCACTGGTATTGTCGCTGCTGGCTTTGGGCGCAGGCGGCTTTCTGTTCGTCCAAGGGCAGAACGTATTAAAAAACCAGGAAACGGCCTTCAACCAAAAAATCGACCAGGCCGCGGTAGGCGAAAGCGAAAACGCCCAAATCCTGAAAGAAAACAGCCGCAAGCAAAGCGAGCTTGCCGCCGCTTTGCTGCAGATTGCCGACGGACAAAGAGACAATAAAGAACAAATCGAAGCAGCCAACCGCGCCTATCAGGAACTGTTGCGCAACCGCGCCGACTGGCTGGTGGACGAAACCGAAGCCACGTTGAATATGGCCGCCCAACAGCTGTTGCTGTCGGGCAACGTGCCGGTGGCCGTTACCGTGCTCGAAAATATCGAAAGCCGTCTGAGCCGCTTCGAACAGGCCGACCTGTTGCCGATCAAACAGGCGGTCAGCAGTGATTTAGCGGCCTTGAAAAACCAGCCGTATCTGGACATCTCCGGCACGGCTTTGCGTTTGGACCGTCTGGAAAATGCCGTTGCCGGTATGCCGCTGGTGTTGGAAAGCACCCTGCAGCCCGGACAGGCCGAAGCCGCCCCGCAGGAAGACCCGAATGCCTCCTGGTGGCAGCGTACATGGAACAAAACCCTGCACGGGCTGGGCAATTTGGTTGAAGTGCGCAAGCTGAACAACGGTGACGCCATGCTGCTGGCTCCCGAACAAGCCTACTTCGTGCGCGAAAACCTCCGCCTGCGCCTGCTGGACGCGCGCATCGCCTTGATGCAGCACAACGGCGAAGTGTTCCTGAGCGATTTGAACAACGCCGAAGCAACGGTGAAACAATATTTCGACAACCAGTCCCCGGCCACTCAGGCGTGGCTGAAAGAGCTGGCCGAACTGAAATCGCTCGATATGAGGACGGTATCGAACGAATCCCTGAAAGCCAGCCTGGCCGCCGTACGCAACTATCAGGATACCGTGCGCGGCACGCAAAGCATCCAGCTGCCCGATCTGAAATCCGTGGCACCTGCCGAAGTTCCGGCTTCCGCGCCGGCCGAAAAAGCCGCTTCCGATACCGCCCCTGCGGCACAGGCGGCCTCCGCGCCTGCTGAAAAAGCCGCCTCCGAAGCCAAAGGGCAGCACGGCGAAAACAAGGTTGACAAAGCAGCCAAGCCTGCCGAGCATTCGGCTTCCGAGCCGGCGAAACCTGCCGAAGCGGCTAAATCCGCGAAGCCCGCCGAACCTAAAGCAAACGAAGCCGCCAAGCCGGCCAAACCCGCAGGAAATAAAGCTTCCGAACCGGGCAAAGCGAAAGGCGGTGCGGCATGAAAAGCCTGTTGTGGATTATCATCCTGTTTGCCGTCGCCGTCGGTTTGTCGATTGCATCCACACTGTTCAACGGCAACGTGTATTTCGTCGTCGGCAACACGCTGGCGCGGCTGGACTTGATGCTGTTTGTGCCGGCACTGATTTTATTCGTCGTCCTGCTGTATATCGTGGTGCAACTGATGGGCGGACTGTTTAATATTCCCGCCCGTTTGAGCCGTTTCGGCAGCGCGCGTAAAAGCCGCAAGGCCGGCAGCAACCTGAACGCCGCCGGTTTGGCTTATTTCGAAGGCAAATACCAAAAAGCCGAGCAGGAAGCGGCCAAAGTGCTGAAAAACAAAGAGGCCGGCGAGAGCCGCGCTTTGGCGTTGATGATTGCCGCCCATGCCGCCGACCACATGAACGACGAAGCCCTGCGCGCCCGCTATCTGGACGAAATTTCCGCTCTGCCGCAGGCCAACCAGCTTTCGCGTTACCTGCTGCTTGCCGAAGGCGCGCTGAACCGCCGCGATTACCCCGAAGCTTCCAACAACCTGGCCGCCGCCGCCAAAATCAATCCTCGGCTGACCCGCCTGCTGCGGCTGCAACTGCGTTATGCCTTCGACCACGGCGATGCGGCCGAAGTGTTGGACAAAACCGACGAATTGCAAAAACAAAAAGCCGTCAATCCGCATGAAGCGGGCGAATACCGCGATTGGGCCTACCGCCGCCTGCTGGCGTCGGCCACGGATGCCGACAGCCTGAAAGCCGCATTGAAGCGTATTCCCGAGGAACAAAAATCCGGCGCGCTTTGTGCGGCAATAGCGGAAAAATACGAAAAGCTCGGCCTTTATGCGTCAGCCGCCTCGTGGGTGGAAAAGCATTATCCGCAAAACCGTCAGGCAGAACTGTTGCCGCCTTTTGCCCAAAGCGTGGCTTATTTGGACGACAAAGAACAGCGTAAGGCCATCGATGCCGCCGAAGGCTGGCTGCAAAACAGCCCGCAGGATGCCGACCTGCTCGTGTATCTCGGCCAGTTGGCCTACAGCAAGCAATTGTGGGGCAAAGCACGCGGGTATCTGGAAGCGGGCATTTCCGCACGCGACAGCGTTCAGGCACGGCTGGCTTTGGCCAAAGTGTTTGATGAAACAGGCGAGAAGGAAAAAGCCGAAGAACAGAGAAAGCAGGCTTTGTCGGCAACGCAGAATACGATGCCCGTTTTGGCGAAACAGCCTTAAAACCGTTATACAAGGCATAAAGAGGCCGTCTGAAAATGCAGTTTTGCGTTTTCAGACGGCCTGAGACCTTTGCAAAATCCCCCCAAAATCCCCTAAATTCCCACCAGAACATTTAGGGGATTTCTCATGAGCACC
>NZ_JBQCVA010000071.1:0-7518 GCF_051962715.1 Neisseria sp. P0008.S010 | reverse complement strand
AGAAGGTGCTCATGAGAAATCCCCTAAATGTCTTGGTGGGAATTTAGGGGATTTTGGGGGGATTTTGCAAAGGTCTCTTGCAGATTATTTTGACCCGATTCCGAACCTTTTACCAAGGCAGCATACCACCAAAGCAGATAGGGCCGGTTCGGTGACAGCTTCGCCAGTGAGAAGGTAGACGTAACAGGATTTTTGATTGTATAGGGATAGGTGAGCATCATTTTGTGTCACCTATTTCTGATTTGTGTCAGATTATTCTGAATACCACAGCGTGCGTGCGTGGCATAAGTTGCATCCTAAAAATTAAGAAAATATTAATGTATCTAAATGACAGATGTACTAATAGATTTGGATTGTACCAACAGAAACACAAGTCAGGTGGAAGTTGCCAAGCAGGCTTTGTAAATAGATGAAGCATATTCTTTGATACTCGGCCAGCTATGCTTCATTGGCCTGATATGAAATCTCCCGTGTGGAGGAATATTTTTCCAAATTCCTTTTGACCGAGCAAGCAAATGCAGGATTTTTTTTATTTCTTCAGCCTTCATTGAACTTGCTCCATATATCATAGCAGCAGTTAAGGATTCTGATTCTCTTTGTTCAAACTCCACCAACCAAAATAGCATATTATCTATATTGAGTTCGGCAATTAAAACTCTTCTTGGAGTTTTGACTAGGTTGGTTGTTGTTGCAGAAGTATCTAAATAAGACCATTGACTGCTACGATTAGAAGTTAACGGCATATATAGGGTCGGCCATACTTTTGCCGTAACACCTTTATCTTGATAGTTCTCTGATAAATATCGGACAGCGGCCATCATATTTTCAAAGGTAGCAGGCAGAGCTTCGGAACGACTGTGAGAACGTGGCTTTTGAGCGATGTCTGTTTCTTTTCCAACATTAATAGAGATTGAAATGGGAGCAGTTTTAGACTGTCCTGATGTACCGTCGCCGGTTCCCAATGCTGTGGTCGATTCCGATGGCGGCAAAAACAGTAAGTCTGTTTTTCTATAATTACAAAACTCTTTTTCAGGCTTGATGAGTTCTTTATTCCAAAGATCTCCAAAACGTTCTTTTACATAGTCAATAACCATTCTTTTCATATTCTGCACAGGTTCTTCTATGCTATGCAGTTTTTTTGAAGTACCAGATTTTAATCTCTGGTTCCTTAGATAAGGACGTTTATTTGATTCCGGTAGATCAGTTTCTGGAGATGCTTGCCTGCCATCATTGTCTCTAATAACCACTAAATTAGAAAAAGGAAAGGGAGCAGTACAACGCAATAATTCTAAGATTAAGGTACGAACTTTTCCACCGCTCGTAAAACTTAGGCAGCGTGCAGCCCAATCTGTTTTTCCTTGAAACGGGAAATTAGTTTCCGGCATCGGCTGATGATACTTCCCCACTGATTGTTTGACTAACGAACGATGAATTTGGAAAAATCCCTGCTGTGCATTTTTGTCCCTTAAAATCCTACCCAAAACCCATCCCTCATTATCGTAAAGCCATTGTCGTAAATGGATTATGAGAATCTTGGTTTTTGAATCAAAACCGCATCGCTCACCGATGATTTGATCGAAATTAGTTTCATATGACCCCAAAAAAGCAATCTTGGCCAAATTGGTTGAAATGGCGTAATAAAAACGAATAACTTCAGCAACGGGAATAATGATTGAATAGGGATCTCCATCAGATTCAATAGCCAAACATCTTGCAGATAATCCATTTTTGAAACCGCCAATATCAAAGGCAGCTTTATTGATGATATAACCGGTTTGATCTTTATGCGCTGCTTCAATCAAACGTACAGAATCTTCAGCTATGTTAACGTTTGGTAGATTACTAGGCACGATAACTTTGTAATCCAATAACTTACCGTTTTTCCAAAGAGAACCGATAGTAAGTACCGGCAGTTGTCCAACACCAATAGTGCAGCATATTCGCTCTTTATTTAACCAGCCAAAATCAGCAATAGACGTTTTGTCTGTTACTGATACAGGTCTGAGATAAACGTCGATGGTCGGTTCCGTAGGTACGTTATCGTTTTTTCGTACTGCTCCGAACCAATCAATTCTCCAAACTCTTCCGTCGTTGGGAAATTCTTTAATCTGGATCACCGGCATCTTGTTATTCCATGTTAGCACCATTTAGCGATGTATAGCACCAAAGAGCAATGTTTAGTATCATTTATTGTTAGAATTCACAACATTCGCGCAGTGCTTCGGCTGCCTGTTCGTCGGCATGGTAGCTGGAGCGTACCATTGCGCCGCAAGCCGCGTTGGCAAAGCCTTTGGCGTATGCTTCACGTTCAAATTGTTTGAACATATCGGGAGTAACATAGCGCAAAACGGGTAGGTGGCCGTCTGAAGGCTGCAGATATTGGCCGATGGTAATCATTTCGATATTGTGCGCCCTCATGTCGTCCATGATTTCGCGTATTTCATCGTCTGTTTCGCCCAAGCCGACCATGATGCCGGATTTGGTTGGGATGTGCGGCATCATTTCTTTGTAGCGGCGCAAAAGTTCGAGTGAGTGTTTGTAATCCGCGCCCGGCCGTGCCTGTTTGTAGAGGCGGGGGTGTGTTTCAAGGTTGTGGTTCATTACGTCGGGCGGGGTTTGCGCCAAAATTTTTAATGCAATGTCTAGGCGGCCGCGGAAATCAGGTACCAGGATTTCGATTTTGGTGGTGGGGCTGGCTTCTCGGATGGCGGTAATGCAGTCTGCAAAGTGTTGTGCCCCCCCGTCGCGCAGGTCGTCCCGGTCTACCGATGTGATGACGACGTAGCGCAGTTTCATGGCGCGGACGGAGTTGGCTAAGTTTTGCGGTTCTTCGGGATCGAGCGGGTTTGGTCTGCCGTGTCCGACGGCGCAGAAGGGGCAGCGGCGCGTACACATGTCGCCCATAATCATGAAGGTGGCCGTGCCTTTGCTGAAGCATTCGCTGATGTTGGGGCAGGCGGCTTCCTCGCAGACGGTATGCATTTTTTGTTCGCGCAGGATGTCTTTGATTTCGAAAAATTTCTTCGGATTCGGCAGCTTGGCGCGTATCCATTCCGGTTTTTTCAGTTTTTCTTCCAGCGGAACGACTTTGATCGGGATGCGGGCGGTTTTTGATGCGCCGGTGTGTTTGACGCCTTGTCGGTTGTCGAGAGGGTTTGTTTCTGTGGTCATTCGTGTGGTGCTTTCGTTTTCAGACGGCCTTCCAAGTAGCCCGTCAGTTTTTCTGCTACTTCGCCGAAGGACGGAGCAGGGCGGACGTGTTCGGCGATTTGTGTCATTTCCAAACCGGCGTAGCCGCAGGGGTTGATGTGGGTGAAAGGGCTCAGGTCCATGTCGATATTGAGGGCCAGGCCGTGATAAACCGAGCCGTTTTTTATCCGTAGGCCGAGGGAGGCGATTTTTTTGCCTTGCACATATACGCCGGGGCGTTGCGGGTCGGCGTTGGCGGTGATGCCGTAGTCGGACAGGGTATCGATGATGCTGTTTTCCAGCGCGGATACGATGTTGCGGACGGAGGTTTTACGCCGCTTGAAATCTATCATGGTATAGACCACCAGTTGGCCGGGGCCGTGATAGGTGATTTGCCCGCCACGGTCGATTTGGACGACGGGTATGTCGTCGCGTATCAGCAGGTGTTCGGGTTTGCCAGCCAAGCCTTGGGTAAAGACGGGGTTGTGTTCTACCACCCACAGTTCGTCTTCGGTATCGGCGGTGCGCTCGTCGTTGAAGCGTTTCATTTCTTCGAACACGGGTGCGTAATCGCATCGGCCAAGGTGTACAGTTTTCATTATAGTACGACTTTCACCATCGGATGGGCAGTCAGGGAGCGGTAGATGCTGTCGAGATGTTCCTGGCTTTCGACATTTACCGGCATGGTGATGCTTTGATAATTGCCGCTGCTGCTATCGCGTATAGTCATGTGGCCGTGTTCGGCATCAGGGGCGTGCTGTTGCACGGTTTCCAGCACTTTGGCGGGAAAGTCGGGGTGTTTGTCACCCATAATTTTAATCGGAAAGCTGCACGGAAATTCGATGAGGCTTTGTTTTTTTTCAGTCATTTTTGGTTCCTTGCTGGTTTTCAGACGGCCTGTAAGTAATGGAAGGCCGTCTGAAAAATAACGGTGCATATTCTAGCGCAATCGGCGTTTGAAGTCTGCCTTAAATAAGTTTCAGACGGCCTAAAATCAAGCCTTGAAAAAAACTAGGTACAGCCCAATGTCCCGCCCCTAGATTCGTAAAGGAAGCAAAAACTATGGCTAAAACCCAATTCTCCGATGATTACCGTGCACTGGCTTTATTACCGTTGCGCGATGTGGTGGTATACCCCCATATGGTTCTGCCGCTGTTTGTCGGCCGTGCCAAATCGATTGCCGCACTGGAGCAGGCAATGGAAAACGACGAACCGGTTTTTTTGCTCGCGCAAAAAAATCCAAATGATGAAGAGCCTAAAGCCGACAGCCTGCATAAAATGGGGACGGTGGCCAACGTCCTGCAAGTGTTGAAACTTCCTGACGGCACGGTAAAGGTGTTGGCGGAAGGCATCCGCCGCGCCCGTGCGCTGACGGTGGAAAACGCCGGCGATTATTTTTTCGCCCATGTGGAAGAAGTTGAAGAAGTTTCCCGGCCGGATCGAGATATGGAGGCATTGCGCCGCACGTTGTTGAATGAATTTGACCAGTTTGCCAAGCTGAACAAAAAGATTCCGGCGGAAGTGTTGGGCACGATTTCCGGAATTGAGGACAACGGCCGTCTGACCGACACCATTGCTGCCCATTTGCAGTTGAAATTGGAGTCGCGTCAAGTGGTTTTGGATAAGGTCGATGTGGCCGAACGGATGGAATTCCTGCTCGGCCAGCTTGATGCCGAACTCGATATTCTGCAGGTGGAAAAACGTATCCGCGGCCGTGTGAAGCGGCAAATGGAAAAATCCCAGCGCGAGTATTACTTGAATGAGCAGGTGAAAGCCATCCATAAGGAATTGGGCGAGGAAGACGAACGTGCCGAGCTGGACAAGCTGGAAGCCGACATCAAAGCCGCAGGCATGAGCAAAGAAGCTGAAGACAAGGCTTTGTCAGAATTGAAAAAATTGAAAATGATGCCGCCGATGTCGGCGGAATCGACAGTTGTGCGGAACTATATCGATACCCTGTTGGAATTGCCGTGGAAGAAAAAGACCCGCGTGATTAAAGATATTGCCAAGGCCGATTTGGTGCTGAATGCCGACCATTACGGCTTGGAAAAAGTGAAAGAGCGCATCTTGGAATATCTGGCTGTGCAAAAACGCAGCGACAAACTCAAAGGCCCGATTTTGTGTTTGGTCGGCCCTCCGGGTGTCGGTAAAACCTCGCTTGGCCACTCTATTGCCAAAGCGACGGGCAGGAAGTATATTCGCATGGCTTTAGGTGGTGTAAAGGATGAAAGCGAAATCCGCGGACACCGCCGCACCTATATCGGTTCGATGCCGGGCAAAATCATTCAGGGTATGATTAAGGCCGGAGTGAAAAACCCGTTGTTCCTGCTCGATGAAATCGACAAACTCGGCAATGATTTCCGTGGCGATCCTGCCAGCGCGCTGCTAGAAGTCCTCGATCCTGAGCAAAATCATTCGTTTGCCGATCATTTTGTCGAAGTCGATTACGATTTGAGCGATGTGCTTTTTATCGCCACTTCAAACAGCATGAATATCCCGCCGGCCTTGCTCGACCGTATGGAAATCATTCGGTTGTCGGGTTACACAGAAGATGAAAAAATCAGTATCGCCATACAGTATCTGGTTCCCAAGCAGATGGAGAGAAACGGTGTGCGCGAAGGCGAAATACGGATTGAAGAAGATGCCGTGCGCGACATCGTGCGCTATTACACCCGTGAAGCAGGCGTACGGTCTCTGGATAGGGAAATCGCCAAAATTTGCCGCAAAGGTGTAATGGCCGCACAATTGACGGAAGACGCACAAAAAACGAAAACGCGCAAAAGCAAACCAAAGGCCATAGTTGTTAATGCTGAAAATTTGTCTGATTATCTCGGTGTGCGCCATTACGATTTCGGTGTGGCCGAAAGTGAAAACCGGGTCGGACAGGTTACCGGCTTGGCATGGACGGAAGTGGGAGGCGAATTACTGACCATCGAAGCAGTGGCTTTGAAAGGCAAAGGCAATATTGTCCGCACGGGCAAACTGGGCGATGTGATGCAGGAATCGATTACCGCCGCGTGGAGTGTCGTTCGGTCTCGTGCAGACGGATTAGGGCTGGCCGCCGATTTTTATGAAAAACACGACATCCATATCCATGTTCCCGAAGGTGCAACCCCGAAAGACGGCCCCAGCGCGGGCATAGGCATAACTTTGGCCATGGTTTCCGCATTTACCAATATTCCGGTGCGCGCCGATGTGGCCATGACCGGGGAGATTACGCTGCGTGGCGAAGTGCTGCCTATCGGCGGTTTGAAGGAAAAACTGCTGGCGGCTTTGCGCGGCGGTATCAAGCATGTTTTGATACCGCAGGGCAATGTGAAAGATTTGGAAGACATTCCGGCCAATGTGAAGGAGGGTCTGACGATTCATCCGGTGAAATGGATAGATGAAGTTTTGGCGTTGGGTTTGGAATACCAGCCTGAGGCAATTGAAAATGCCGATAACGGGCAGGTTGACAGTTCCAAGTCAAAGTCAAGCGCAAAAGTCCGTAAACACTGAGTCCGGCTGTATTGTGTTGCAAAAGGCACCGGCGGCGGGCAATTTGATTGGAAAAGCCTCCCGTTTATGCCTTTTGCCTTGACATGGCAAATTCAGCCTTGTTATAAAGACGCGCTATAAGCAATCCGTATTCCAAAAGCAGAGTTCATTTTGGAATCTTTTATTTTTTAGACGACAGAAAGGGACTTAACTGTGAACAAGTCTGAATTGATCGAAGCAATGGCTCAAGAAGCCGACATTTCTAAAGCTGCAGCAGCCAAAGCATTAGACGGTATGGTCAACGCCATTACCGAAGCCCTGAAAAAAGGCGATACCGTAACTCTGGTTGGTTTCGGTTCTTTCTACGTGGGCGAGCGTGCGGAGCGTCAAGGCCGCAATCCTAAAACCGGCGAGCCGCTGACTATTGCTGCAGCCAAAACTCCGAAATTCCGTGCCGGAAAATCTTTAAAAGATGCCCTGTAATTTGGTTTGGAAACAATAAAAGGCCGTCTGAAAAAAACGATACCGAGGTTTTAGACGGCCTCTTGGCAACGGAAGGCCGTCTGAAGACAAAGCTTTGCTTGTGAGGCCGGGTTTCCGCACGGGAAAGACAAAGCTACCGTCCTGCCAAGCCAAGCCTTATTCCCGGCGTTCAGACGGCCTCTACACAAATGCAGGCCGTCTGAAAAGAGATATGGTCGGATATCGGTATTGCTGTATGGCAAAAGGCCGTCTGAAAGCGTATTTTCAGACGGCCTGAGACCTTTGCAAAATCCCCCCCAAAATCCCCTAAATTCCCACCAAGACATTTAGGGGATTTCTCATGAGCACCTTCTTCCAGCAAACCGCACA
>NZ_JBQCVA010000070.1:0-7949 GCF_051962715.1 Neisseria sp. P0008.S010 | reverse complement strand
GCCATGATTGCCAAACACATCGACCGCTTCCCACTATTGAAGTTGGATCAGGTGATTGATTGGCAACCGATCGAACAGTACCTGAACCGTCAAAGAACCCGTTACCTTCGAGACCACCGCGGCCGTCCCGCCTATCCCCTGCTGTCCATGTTCAAAGCCGTCCTGCTCGGACAATGGCACAGCCTCTCCGATCCCGAACTCGAACACAGTCTCATCACCCGCATCGATTTCAACCTATTTTGCCGTTTTGACGAACTGAGCATCCCCGATTACAGCACCTTATGCCGCTACCGCAACTGGCTGGCGCAAGACGACACCCTGTCCGAATTGCTGGAACTGATTAACCGCCAACTGACCGAAAAAAACCTAAAAGTAGAGAAAGCATCCGCCGCCGTCATTGACGCCACCATTATTCAGACCGCCGGCAGCAAACAGCGTCAGGCCATAGAAGTCGATGAAGAAGGACAAGTCAGCGGCCAAACCACACCGAGCAAAGATAAAGATGCCTGCTGGACAAAGAAAAACGGTCTCTACAAACTCGGTTAGGCGGATACGTCGGCATATACTTGCGCCTGTTCCGCGCATTCGCCAGCGGAATCAGCCTGGCCACATCCTCCGGCAACCTGCCCGCCGCCGCTTCCGCCACCACAAACGCCACCGCCTTCTTAATCGGCATACCCGCCAATTCATGCAGCGGCAATACATGGGCAACAATCGCACAACGCGCATGGGCCGTTTCCGTCTGCCTGTCGTCCAACCGCGCCAAACCTTCCTCGCACGGTATCAAACCCAACTGCCGCATTTTCTTATTTTGCCGAAGCGGTTTTTTTACTTCTGCCGGCAACACCGGTACCTTGGCCAACAACGTCGCCGCCTGTTTTTCTCGTATGGCCGCCTGAACTTCCGGCGGCAGGGCAGCAATCAGATACTTCTTAAGTTTCCCGCCCCGAGCCTGACCGGTATCCTCCTCAAAAGGCCAATTATTTTTCTTGGCATATTTATCTACTGCCTGTCTAGTTTTTCCGGTTAATTCGGCGATTTCACCGGCAGACATACTTATCATTTCCACACGAAACCCTCGCGAATATCCGTATTTGAATATATTTTTAACTTTATTGCTTAGTCCGTTTGCTTATTCCATAGCAGCCAGATAAACTTAAGCGGATTGTTTCTTATTCTGATAACGGCTTGGCCAAATCTGCGCGGGTGTCATTTCTAAAAAATCTGCAATGATTTTTTCACCCTTTGGATAAGAGAATTGCAGCGCATTTTTTAGCGTATTCGGACTTAAACCAGAGTCCATAGAAAGTTGTTTAATCGTTTTTCCACGCTTTTGTACAGCAGCAATAATCTCGGAACGGTGCCAATCCCCATCGGTAACGTCTACTCGATTAATCATTTAATTATCCTTTTGCTAAGCTTTACCACTTAGAATTATTTCTAAGTTAAGTGGATAATACTAAGCAACCAGAAAGAATGCAAGCAGTTGCTTAGTTAAAATTTAGCAAAACTTTGTATTTTTAGCAAATATTATTTTTAAAAGGAAAAATAACTAAGCAACCGCTTGTAAAAAAGTTGCTTAATGGTTGCTTAATCGCAAAAAACTAAGCAACCACTTAAAAGGATAAAATATGGATACTTTTAAAGAGAGATTAGCCTATTTATGGCGTGACAATTTGAAGCCTTCCGCCATATCAAAAGCAATAGGAATGAGCCAACCCGGTTTTAGCCGGATTTGGTATGAAGGTGGCCTACCAAACGCTGAAACATTAATAAAAATCAGGGAATCAACTGGCTGCGATTTAAACTGGCTGCTGACCGGCAAAGGCTTGCCATATATAGATAATGATCAAGCCGTCGAAGTCCGTACCCATTCAGACGGCACCGCCACCGATACCCTCGGCAACCCCGTCAACTTAGACGAGTTCGTCTTTATCCCGCGCTACGATGTCTACGCCGCCGCAGGGCACGGCTATCCGGCAGAAGACGACAAGCCCTTATTCTGCATGGCATTCAGGCGTTACTGGATAGAAAACTACGTTACCCGCCAGCTCGACAAGCTGTCCGTCATCGCCGTAAAGGGCGATTCGATGGAAGGCGTGCTCAACCACGGCGACAACATCCTGGTCAATCATGCCGAAACCACCCCGCGCGACGGCCTATACGTCATCCGCATCGATAACGATCTTTTTGTAAAACAAATCCAAAAGCTGCCCGGTAAACTACTCGTCAAATCGAGCAATCCTGCCTACGAACCTTTTGAGATAGACTTAAATGACGACAGCCAAAACGTAGCTATTATCGGCCGCGTCGAATGGTACGGCCGTACCGTTAATTAAAAAAACGGCGTTTGGTATATCCAAACGCCGTTCCATTCGAATAAAATCAGAATCAACCCAAAACCTCATCAAAATCATGCAAAAAAGGTATCAAAGTCAAATTACTTTCTACCAACTTTAAACGAAAAGTATCAAAGCCGATTTTGCCTGAATTCTTATTCAAAATTTTGTTTCCCTTAAAAATTTCGCCTTTTTTTGCTTTATCTATAAAGGTATCAAAATAATACCTACCCCATACTGTGTGTTGAAATCAAATCGCGGATTTGGGTTGGCGTGGCCTCAAGAGCCAGCCGCCTTCGGGCAGCTGTGTGTTGAAATGGATGGGATTGGCCCCGTTGGCGGTTGGTTGAGCCCAGCCGCCTTCGGGCGGCTGTGTGTTGAAATCTACGGCGGTTTCCTTACCGCTTGAATTGGTGGCCAGCCGCCTTCGGGCGGCTGTGTGTTGAAACGATTACCTCCTCCTGTTTCGAAGAGGTGTCTTGATCGACCGCATCCAAGCAGCCATAACCAATAAATATCCTCGCTGAAATGATCTGCTGTTTTGTCAATATTTGAGGCGGTGCGTATAATCCCCGTTTTTATCACTACCGAACGAGGGGATTCGTCATGAGCGAAATCCAAATTGAGAAAAAAATGAATGTCGAGAGCTTCAATCTCGACCACACCAAAGTAAAGGCCCCTTATGTGCGGCTGGCCTGTGTAACCGACGGCGATTTCGGCGACAAAATCTACAAATACGACCTACGCGTCTGCCAGCCCAATCAAGAGCATATGGAAATGCCGTCCCTGCATTCGCTGGAACACCTGATGGCCGAATTGTCGCGCAATCATTCTGATAAAATCGTGGACATCAGCCCCATGGGTTGTCAGACCGGTTTCTATATCGCCCTGCTGAACATGGGTGATTATGACGAGGTGTTGCAACTGATTGAAAATACATTGAAAGATGTCTTGTCGGCAACGGAAGTTCCGGCCTGCAACGTCGTTCAGTGCGGCTGGGCGGCGAGCCACAGTTTGGAAGGGGCGCAGCAAATCGCGCGCGGCCTGCTCGACAAGCGCGGCGAGTGGCCGCAAGTGTTTGCCTGATTTCGGGAAAGGAAACGGGATGAACACTATCCGCACCATTGCCGTCATCGGCGCGATGCAGCCCGAAATTGAATTATTGAAAGGCCGTCTGAATAACCGTGAAAGCCACCGTTTCGGCGCGTTTGAAATCCATTACGGCGAATTGCACGGTAAACGCATTGTGCTGACGTTGAGCGGGATAGGCAAAGTCAATGCGGCCGCGGCCACTGCTACGGCCATCCTCAAATTCTCTCCCGACTGTGTCATCAACACCGGCAGCGCGGGCGGTTTGGCGCAAGGCTTGAAAGTGGGGGATGTGGTCATCGGCAGCGAAACCGCGCATCACGATGTCGATGTTACCGCCTTCGGATATGCAATCGGCCAAGTGCCGCAACTGCCGCCGGCGTTTGCTTCCGACCATGCTTTGGTAACTGCCGCCGAGCGGGCGGCTGCAGCGTTTCCGAATGCCGCAGTACGGTGCGGGCTGATTGTCAGCGGAGACTGCTTTGTCCATAGCAGCGAAGCCGTTGCCGCTATCCGCAAAAACTTTCCCGGTGTGCAGGCAGTGGAGATGGAAGCTGCTGCAATTGCGCAAACCTGCGCCCAATTCGGCCTGCCGTTTGTCGTTATCCGCGCCGTATCCGATGCGGCCGACGAGAAGGCGGATGTCAGCTTTGAGGAGTTCCTGCAAACCGCCGCCGTCCATTCGGCGGAAATGGTGGACGGGATGATTCGGGAGTTGTGAATGTATTGAAAAGGCCGTCTGAAAACCGCTTTCGGTTGATCTAACCTGCGTTTTCAGACGGCCTCTTCCTTGAAGGAGAATTTTGTGAACGGCACGATAGAACACGTTCAAGCCGCCGCCTTTGATTTGGACGGCACACTTTGCGATTCGCTGCCCGATTTGGCGGCAGCCGCCAATGCCATGCGTGCGTCGCTCGACCTGCCGCCGCTGCCGCAGCCGACCGTTGAAAGCTATGTCGGCGACGGCATTGCCGTGTTGGTGCATCGCGCGCTGACCGGCAATGTGGACGGCAGGGCGGAAGAAAAACTGTGGGCGCAGGGCTTTACCCTGTTTGTTCAATATTACGCAGAACATATTGCCGACCGTACCCGGGCCTATCCCGAAACCGAAGCGGGGCTGGGATTATTGAAATCGCTCGGTATCCCGTTGGCGGTAATTACCAACAAAAACGAAGTGCTGGCGGTCAAACTGCTGGAAGCATTGGGCCTGTCCGATTATTTCAGCCTCGTACTCGGCGGCGACAGCCTGCCGGAGAAAAAACCTTCGCCCGCGCCGCTGCTGCATGCCGCTGAAGTGCTGGGCGTTCCGGTGGAAAACATGATTATGGTCGGCGATTCGCGCAACGACATCCTGGCTGCCAAAGCGGCGGGCTGCCCGAGCATAGGCGTAACCTTCGGCTACGGCGACATGGCCGAACTCTCGAAACACGAAGCCACGCGGCCGGATTGGACAATCGGCTCTCTGCCGGAAATCTACGAAAACCTGCGCCCGCAGCGGGAAGAAAAAGAGAAGGCCGTCTGAAAACAGACGGAAGCGGTTTTTCAGACGGCCTCAAGGCCTATTCCGCCCATCTCACCCAATCAAATCCTTTCAGACGGCCTATGAACCCGCAGAAAACCCTCCGCGCACGCGCACTCGACATCCTTTCACGGCAGGAAATCAGCCGTGCCGAACTCAAGCGCAAACTTGCCCCGCATGCCGAGAGCGAAGAGGAAATCGAGCGCGTACTGAACGAATTCGCCGACCGCAGCTGGCAGTCCGACGAACGCTATGTCGAAGCCTATATCCACAGCAAAAGCCGCAAACACGGCTCATTGCGGCTGAAACAGGCTTTGGCGCAAAAGGGCGTGGACGAAGAAACCGTGCGCGCCTTCCTGCCCGACCGCGACAAGGAATTGGCTTCCGCCGTAGAAGTGGTGCGCAAAAAATTCAAACGCCCGCCCGCCGACTATGCCGAAAAACTCAAACAGATGCGCTTCTTGGCTTATCGCGGCTTCGACAGCGACACTATTCAGACGGCCTTAAGGCAGGCCTGGACGGAAGAAGAATAGGCAGGCGGCCGGAAACACAATAAAACCAAGGTATGCAGGCCGTCTGAAAAACAGGCCGGGTATGAAACGGCCCGCCGTTTCCGCCGCTTTGGGGCAGTTTGACCGCCCGCATACCCAACACACCGCAAATCAAGGATGTACACATCATGGCACATTACGCAATCGGCGACGTGCAGGGCTGCTTCGACGAACTGGAAGCCCTGCTGGCCAAAATCGGATTCAACCACGGCAGCGACACGCTCTGGCTCACGGGCGACATCGTCAACCGCGGGGCCAAATCGCTGGAGAGCCTCAAATTCTGCATGAAGCACGAAGACAGCGTGCAGATTATCCTCGGCAACCACGACCTGCACCTGCTGGCCGTCCTCTACGGCCACGGCACGATGAAAAAACGCGATACCATCGAGCCCATCGTCAAGCACAAACACGCCGACAAAATGCGCGACTGGTTGCGCCATCAGCCGCTGCTGGTGCAGAAAGACAGCTATCTGATGGTTCATGCCGGACTTTTGCCGCAATGGACGGCGGCGCAGGCGGCAGAGTTTGCCCGCGAAGTCGAACACAGCATGCGTCGCAGCAAACACGGCGAATATTTTGCCGAAATGTACGGCAACAAACCCGCCGCCTGGTCGGAAGATTTGCGGGGTGCGGACAGATTGCGCCTGCTGGTGAATGTTTTTACCCGTATGCGTGCCTTAAACGCCGACGGCAGTTTGGATTACGACTTCAAAAGTACGCCGTCTGAAATGCCGCCGCACCTCCATGCCTGGTTCGATGCGCCAAACCGCCGCCACCTCGACCACACCATCGTGTTCGGCCATTGGTCGGCACTCGGCCTGCTCGACAGTGCGGAAAAAAAAGTGCTGGCACTCGATACCGGCGCACTGTGGGGCGGCTGCCTGACCGCCGTCAATCTAGCCGACCACAGCATCGTGCAGGAAGCCGCGCACGGCAGGCTGGATTGGTGAGGCCGTCTGAAAGCAGGGTTTTCTTAAAATGTTTTTCAGACGGCCTTTTGTAACGGAATAATGCAAAAATTAAGGGGCTGACGTAGATTAGCCCTAAATTCTACACCAATCTCGCAGGATTTTAAGCTGTTGAGACGGTGTGCCGAAGTTAAATCGAAATTCACATTCTTTCAAGAACAGAGGGAAAGATTTGCGGTCGATTCCGTTGTATTTTCGCAAGACGCGTTTTGCCTGATTCCAAAAATTCTCAATGCCGTTAATGTGGTTCCGGCAGTCTGCAAATTCCTTGGAATGGTTGATGCGGTAATGGATGAAACCACTCATGTCCAACTTGTCGTAGCTGCTCAGACTATCGGTATAAACAATACTGTCCGGAATGATTTTCTTTTTGATGACAGGGAGTAACGTTTCAGACTTTGCGTTATTCACCACAACGGCATAGACTCGTCCGTTGCGTTTCAGAATGCTGAAGACAACCACTTTTCCTGCTGTACCGCGACCACGTTTGCGGCATCCGCCGAAATAGCCCTCATCCAGTTCGCGACGGCACCGTCAAAGATTTCATCGGCAGCCAGTGCCAAATGATGGCTGATAACCATACGGATTTTACGGTAGATCGGGATTGCGGAGTTGGGTCGAATGCCCAAAATATCGGCAGCGGAACGGGCGGTAACTTCGAGTATAAAAAAATCGAGCAGTTTCTTTTGAACTCTCTTTTTTAATTCACAATTAGTTATCTTCATTTTTGTAGCCTAGCATAACTGCTAATCTACGTCGGCTCCAAAAAGAAACCGCAATTGGTGGGATTAAGCCCGAAAGCCGTCTGAACAGTATGCCATTGGCTGCTATACGCAGGTAATGGAGTAAGGTTTGATATTTGAAATGCAATGCATATTTGGCCATAAAAAACCACACCTTGACCTTGGCAGTTGGAAGGATGTTCAACTTTTAAGGTGTAGTTCACTTCCATTCAGACGGCCTTTCCACCACCAATCCCCCCCAGCTTGACCACCCACCCTCATTCAAACTACCATACCCACCCCATCGTCATCTTGGAAATACCCACCATGACCGCCCGCCAATCCTACCACCTCACCTTCGCCCGATTCTCCCCCTCACTCTCCGTCAAATCCTTCACCGCCTCCGAAGCCGCCAACACAGCCTACCGCGTCGAAATCACCGCCACCTCCACCGATTCCTCCCTGCCGCTGTCTTCCTACCTCAACCAGCGCGCAGCATTTGAAATCCGTCCGCAGGAGGCCGTATTGTCCGAAGTAGTTAGTGCATTCGGGTCTGCTTCAGACGACCCGCCGGCGAAGCAATGGCAGGGCATTATCACCTCATGCGAAAAACTGTCCGTCTCCAAAGACGAAACCGTTTACCGCTTTGTTTTAGAGCCGCGTTTCGCGGCTCTAAAGCATTTTCAAACCTCCCGACTGTTTCAAAACCAAACCGTCCCCGATATCGTTGCCGCCATCTTCAAGCACCACGGCTTCTCCGG
>NZ_JBQCVA010000069.1:0-8051 GCF_051962715.1 Neisseria sp. P0008.S010 | reverse complement strand
TGCTTCTTTGGATTAGGTTTTCGTATTTCATTTGGAAATTGTAAATCTTCAGGATACTTTCGCAAGAGGTCTATTGTTAAATATTTATATAATTAGACAAGGGGCGTTATCAGGGCTTACAGTCGATTTATTATTCCTAAATCAAGAAGCAAAAGGGCAGAAAAGGATATTTTTCAAACACCAATCATCGGCTTAGTTATATCGGGCCAAAAGAAACAATGTATGGGATTGTTGCATTTTGTCCCGCAAACAAACTGCCGGCCCAAAATATCCGCAGCACGGGATAATTTTGTTTGCCCCCAAGGCTTATCCACCAATATAATGAGCGGTTTTTTAGAACACCTTACGCAGCCCGTTCGTACCGGAAGGATACCCAACCTGTACGACCGACCCGTATTCACCTCTTCGAGTTCCGTTCCAGCCGGTATCGAGTTTCTTTGGAGCATTAAAGATGACCACAGAACCCGCCGCCCAGCCCTATCTGCAAATCAAAGGCCTGGTTAAAAAATTCGGCAGCACTTTTGCCGTCCGCCAAATCAATCTTGACATCCAACAGCATGAAATTTTCGCCTTACTGGGCAGTTCCGGCAGCGGAAAATCAACCCTGCTGCGCATGCTGGCCGGCATGGAAACCCCGAGTGAAGGCAGCATCATCCTGGACGGCCAGGATATTACCGCCCTCGCCCCCTATGAGCGTCCGATCAACATGATGTTCCAAAGCTACGCCCTCTTCCCGCATATGACGGTTGAGCAGAACATCGCATTCGGTTTGAAACAAGACAAATTGCCTGCCGATGAAATCAATGCGCGGGTCGAAGAAATGCTCCGCCTGGTGCAAATGACCAAATACGCCAAACGCAAGCCGCACCAACTCTCAGGCGGCCAGCAACAGCGTGTGGCACTCGCACGTTCTCTAGCCAAGCGTCCGAAACTGCTGTTATTGGACGAGCCTTTGGGTGCATTGGATAAAAAACTGCGTCAGCAAACCCAGCTTGAACTGGTCAATACTTTGGAAAAAGTGGGTGTAACCTGCATTATGGTTACCCACGACCAGGAAGAAGCCATGACCATGGCTACCCGTGTGGCGATTATGTCTGACGGCGAGCTGCAACAAGTGGATACACCAAGCAACATCTACGATTATCCCAACAGCCGCTTTACCGCAGAATTCATCGGCGAAACCAATATTTTTGAAGGGAAAGTGGTGCACAAAGATGAAGGGCATGCCCTAATCGAATGTGACGAACTGCCCAGTAAAATCTACACCGACCAAAATTTTGATGGAAAAGTCGGTCAAACCATCTGGGTCAGCATCCGCCCCGAAGATATTGATTTACACAAAGAAAAACCAGCGCACCGCGATACCTACAACTGGGCGAAAGGCACGGTAAAAGAAATTGCGTACTTGGGTAGTTTTGCGATTTATCACGTACAAATGCAGAGCGGACGCATCATCAAAAGCCAAGTACCCGCCCCTTACTGGTATGTGCGCAACATTACGCCGCCCACTTGGGGTGATGAAGTGTACCTCGACTGGCCGGAAAACCAGCCTACCCCCCTAACCCGCTAGGAGGCCGTCTGAAATGTCCGTCAATATCAAACGCCGTCTGCGTCCGGGACGGAAATTGGTTATCGGCATCCCATATGTTTGGCTGCTGCTGCTGTTTTTGATACCTTTTTTTATCGTCCTGAAAATCAGCTTCGCCGAGCAGGATATTAAAATCCCGCCGTACACCGATTTATTTGTAACCGATCCGGAAACAGGTAAGCAGACTCTGCATATCGTTACGCAGAATTATAAAGATATCTTCCAGAATTTCGGCGGTACACTGTCGCAAATGCTGGGGCTGTCGCCTGATGATGGTGACAGCAATATGTATCTGCGAACCTATTGGTCGTCGCTGAAGACAGCCTTTGTTACCACCCTGATCTGCCTTTTACTCGGCTATCCGATGGCTTATGCCATTTCGCGTGCCAAACCGGCCTACCGGAACGGCCTGTTGCTGGCGATCATGTTGCCTTTCTGGACTTCCTTCCTGCTGCGTGTTTACGCTTGGATGGGGTTGCTTACTTCCAACGGTATCATTAACCACCTGCTGATCAAGTACGGCATCATTGATGAACCGCTGAATATGTTCTACAACGCCTTTTCACTCCAGCTGGTGATGGTTTACGCCTACCTGCCGTTTATGATCCTGCCGCTTTACACCCAACTGATCAAACTCGATAGCAGATTGCTGGAAGCCGCTTCCGACTTGGGTGCCGGCCCGATTAAAACCTTCTTCTCCATTACCCTGCCCCTGTCGAAAACCGGCATCGTGGCAGGATCGATGTTGGTTTTCGTTCCGGCTGTGGGTGAGTTCGTTATCCCGGACTTGGTTGGCGGATCGGATAACCTCATGATTGGCAAAGTATTGTGGATGACTTTCTTTGAGCAGAATAACTGGCCTTTGGCTTCCGCCTTGGCTGTGGTTATGGTGCTGTTGCTGGTCGTGCCGATCACCTTCTACCACCGTTATGAAAACCGCCAATTGGAAGAAGGAGGGAAAAATGGCTAACAAACAGAAGTTGTCTTGGTTTTTAAAAGCAATGCTTTTCCTCGGCCTGGCTTTTCTCTACATCCCTTTGATTGTATTGGTAGTCTACTCCTTCAACGATTCGAAGCTCGTTACCATCTGGGGTGGTTTTTCTACTAAATGGTATGCCAAGCTGCTGAATAACGACCAAATCTTGGAGGCTGCATGGTTGTCACTCCGCATAGCCGTTGTTTCCTCCTTAGCCGCCACAGTACTCGGTACTTTAGCCGGTTATGCATTGGCTCGGATTAAACGTTTCCACGGCAGTACCTTGTTTGCCGGTATGGTATCGGCACCCATGGTTATGCCCGACGTGATTACCGGCCTGTCGATGCTGCTGCTGATTATCCAAGTGCAAACCATGCTGCAAGGCATTTTCGGAAACACTTCTTCGTTCGGTAACGGCTTTTTTACCATTTTCCTCGGCCATGCCACCCTATGTATGGCTTATATTACCGTTGTCATCCGTGCCCGTCTGGCCGAGCTTGACCAGTCTTTGGAAGAAGCGGCTATGGATTTGGGTGCGCGCCCGTTGAAGATTTTTTTCGTGATTACCCTGCCGCTGATTATGCCGGCCATAGTTTCCGGCTTTCTGCTTGGCGTTACCTTGTCACTGGATGATTTGGTGATTACCTCGTTCTTGTCCGGTCCCGGCTCATCCACCCTGCCGCAAGTGATTTTCTCCAGAATCAAACGCGGGCTTGATCCGCAAATGAACGTGTTGGCCACCATCATCATTGCAATCGTCGGTACTTTGGTTATCATCATGAACTGGTATATGATGCGTCAGACCACCCGACGCGAACGTGAGGCTGCCGAGGCAGAACGGCAAGAGAGGCTAGCAATGGAACAAGCCATCCATCATTGATGCAGACAGTCAAATAAGCATATAGTAGAGGCCGTCCGAAAACCATTGTCCGTATCCCGGCATATGTTTTCAGACGGCCTTTTTGAAAAACAAAAAACGACCTCATACGGTCATCAACTTTCACTTAAAACCATCCCCATGAATTCAAACAACGATTTTCAAGCCATTTTAAAAGACCTTGGAAAACAGGCGCGGAAAACAGCGGAAAAACAGGTCGCAAAACAGCAGGCGGTGCAAAGCGAACAAAATAAGCAAATAGATTTTTCGGCCATGATGGCCGATGTCAAACCCCTGAAAAGCGGCAGCGGCCGTTATGAGCAACCGCGCGATTTATCCCCTATCAAACCGCGCCCCAAAGACGATGGAAAATCTTTGGAAGACGGCTACTTTTATATCGGGGACGGGCAATGGCTCGACATACCCTCTTCATTCAGCAAAAACGGGCGCGGTCAAAACGACATCAAACGCCTGCAAAGCGGCTATTACCCTGTTATTGCCGATGTCGACCTGCACGGCTACACACAAGAAGAAGCCCAGCAGGTATTGAACGAATTTATTGCTTTCGTCCAACGGCGGGGGGTGTGCGGGGAAATTATCCATGGCAGCGGATTGGGTTCCTCCGGGTATCAGCCAAAGTTGAAGAACCTGGTCCGCCGTTGGCTGATGATGCATCCCGACGTTTTGGCCTACGCCGAACCGCATAAAAATAATGACGGCGCAGTCCTCATCCTACTCAAGCGGCAGCGGAAAACGGATGAGTCGGCAGACTGACTCTTTACTTTTTTTAACCTTAAAAGGCCGTCTGAAAGCATCTTTACCGCATCGGCGGTAAATTTTCTTTTTTGATTTATTTATTCTTTATCGAACAATAACCGGACTGTATTTCAGCTATCGGAAGTTTGAAAAAGAAAAAATACCCTCTTTGCTGCGGTATGCTTTTTTGATTCCGCACAAATATGGCCCATGACGGTTTGCAAGCCCTGCCGATAACTGATAGCATTTCGGCGCGAAAATGTATCGCTAAAAAACGCTTTAACAACCGTTTCAAAAACTTTGTTTAACAAGCTTTTGAAAGCTATACATATTACTTCAATCAACCCCTTTTCGTCCGTCTTTCGGCCGTTAGGGAAAATTTCAGACGGCCTCCATGTCCGCAAACTCAACATCGCGGCGTTGTGCCGTGTTCCGTAACTCTCCACTGAAGGGATTATCCATGTCCAACCAAATTAACGACATCGATCCGATTGAAACTCAGGAATGGTTAGATGCCTTAAGCTCCGTGCTGGAAAGCGAAGGCACCGAGCGAGCGCATTTCCTGCTGGAAAATCTGGTGAAATACACCCGCCGCCGCGGCATACACATGCCGTTTGACGCGACTACCGCCTATTTGAATACGATTCCGGTAGGCAAAGAGCAGAAATCGCCCGGCAATCACGAGCTGGAACACCGCATTCGCTCCATCATCCGCTGGAATGCGGCTGCCATGGTACTGCGCGCGGGCAAAAAAGATTTGGAACTGGGCGGCCATATCGCCTCCTTCCAATCTGCTGCCACTTTGTATGATGTCGGCTTCAACCACTTCTGGCGTGCCAAAGGCGAAGGCGAAGAAGGAGATTTGGTATTCGTACAAGGCCACTCCGCTCCCGGCATCTATGCCCGTGCCTATGTAGAAGGCCGTCTGACAGACGAACAATTGGATAATTTCCGTCAGGAAGTCGGCGGTAACGGTCTACCGTCTTACCCTCACCCGCACCTGCTGCCCGACTTCTGGCAGTTCCCGACCGTATCGATGGGCTTGGGCCCGCTGATGGCGATTTATCAGGCGCGCTTCCTGAAATATCTGGACTCACGCGGTTTGAGTAAAACCAAAGGCCGCAAGGTTTGGGTATTCTGCGGCGACGGTGAAATGGACGAGCCGGAAAGCCAAGGCGCAATCGCATTGGCGGCACGCGAAGGTTTGGATAACCTGATTTTCGTCATCAACTGTAACCTGCAACGTTTGGACGGCCCGGTTCGCGGCAACGGCAAAATTATCCAGGAATTGGAAGGCAACTTCCGCGGTGCCGGCTGGAATGTATTGAAAGTGATTTGGGGCAGCCGCTGGGATGCACTGCTGGCACGCGACACCAATAACGCACTGAAAAACCGCATGAACGAATGTCTGGACGGCGACTACCAGACTTATAAATCCAAAGACGGTGCATATGTCCGTGAACATTTCTTCAACACGCCCGAGCTGAAAGCCTTGGTGGCCAATATGTCCGATGACGAAATCTGGGCATTGAACCGCGGCGGCCACGACCCGCACAAAGTATATGCGGCTTATTATGAAGCTGTGAATAACGCGGACGGCCGTCCGACCGTAATTCTGGCCAAAACCATTAAAGGTTACGGCATGGGCCAATCCGGCGAAGCACAAAACGTTGCCCACCAAGCGAAAAAAATGGACAAGGATTCGTTGAAACAGTTCCGCGACCGTTTCGGCATCAAGGTAACCGACGAGCAAATCGAGAGCGGCGACCTGCCCTATATCCGTTTCGCCGAAGACAGCGAAGAGATGAAGTATCTGCGCGAACGCCGCAACGCCTTGGGCGGTTATCTGCCGCAGCGCAACCCGAACAACGAAGCATTGCCGATTCCTGCTTTGGCCGATTTCGACGCACAGTTGCAATCCAGCGGCGACCGCGAATTTTCAACCACAATGGCATTTGTCCGCGTGTTGGCCACTCTGTTGAAAGACAAGCAAATCGGCAAACGTATCGTACCGATTGTACCTGACGAAAGCCGTACCTTCGGTATGGAAGGCATGTTCCGCCAATACGGCATCTGGAATCCGAAAGGCCAGCAGTACACGCCGCAGGATAAAGACCAGCTGATGTTCTATAAGGAATCGGTAGACGGTCAGATTTTGCAGGAAGGCATCAACGAACCGGGTGCGATGGCCGACTGGATTGCGGCTTCGACCAGTTATGCGAACAACCGTTTCGCCATGATTCCGTTCTACATTTATTATTCTATGTTCGGCTTCCAGCGTGTCGGCGATTTGGCCTGGGCGGCAGGCGATATGCATGCGCGCGGCTTCCTGCTGGGCGGCACAGCCGGCCGGACGACGCTGAACGGCGAAGGTTTGCAGCACGAAGACGGCCATAGCCAGATTCAGGCCGACCTGATTCCGAACTGCATGTCCTACGACCCGACTTTCTCTTACGAAGTGGCGGTGATTGTTCACAGCGGCCTGCAACGGATGTATGTGGACAACGAAGACGTATTCTTCTACATCACACTGATGAACGAGAACTACACCCATCCCGCCCTGCCGCAACGCGAAGGCATCGAAGAAGAAATCCTGAAAGGTATGTATCTCTTCAAAGCCGGTGAAAAAGGCGGCAAAAAAGTTCAGCTGATGGGTTCGGGTACGATTTTCCAAGAAGTGCTGGCTGCCGCCGATTTGTTGAAACAGGATTTCGGCGTGGATGCGGACGTTTGGTCCTGCCCGTCCTTCAACCTGCTGCACCGCGACGCCATCGAAGTGGAACGCTACAACCGCCTGCACCCGCTGGAAGAGAACAAACTGCCGTTCGTTACCAGCCAACTGCAAGGCCACGAAGGCCCGGTGGTCGCCGCCACGGATTATGTCCGCAGTTTCGCCGACCGCATCCGTGCGTATATCCCCAATGATTATCATGTGTTGGGTACGGACGGTTTCGGCCGCTCCGACAGCCGCGCCAACCTGCGCTCGTTCTTCGAAGTGGACCGCTACAATATCGCGGTTACCGCGCTCAGCGCCTTGGCCGACCAGGGCAAAATCGGTAAGGAAACGGTTCAGCAGGCGATTGAGAAATACGGTGTTAAAACCGATACCGCGCCAAGCTGGAAACGTTAAGCGGCTTTCAGACGGCCTGACATTGATTGGAAGGCCGTCTGAAAAGGAATCAATCAGGCCGTCTGAAAAAGGCTTCTTATTTTCAGACGGCATCACAAGATACAAAAGGAAGGCTCAATGAGCATCGTAGAAATCAAAGTACCCGATATCGGCGGTCATGAAAATGTGGACATCATCGCCGTAGAAGTCAAAGCCGGCGACACCATTGCCGTGGACGACACCCTGATTACGCTGGAAACCGACAAAGCGACCATGGACGTGCCTGCCGATGCAGCCGGCGTGGTTAAGGAAGTCAAAGTCAAAGTGGGCGACAAAGTGTCCGAAGGCGGCGTCATCCTGCTGGTGGAAACCGCAGCCGCGGCCGATGCGCCCGCTGCACCTGTTGCCGAAGCTCCTGCCGCCACCGCGGCTCCTGCACCCGCTGCCGCACCTGTCGCTGCCGGCGGAGTGGAAACCGTCGCCGTCCCCGACATCGGCGGCCATGAAAACGTGGACATCATCGCCGTCGAAGTCAAAGTGGGTGATACCGTTGCCGTGGACGACACGCTGATTACGCTGGAAACCGACAAGGCGACCATGGACGTGCCCTGTACCGCTGCCGGCGTGGTGAAGGCCGTGCTGGTGAAAGTGGGCGACAAAGTATCCGAAGGCGCGCCGATTATCGAAGTGGAAACCGCCGGTTCTGCTGCGGCCGCCCCCGCCCCTGCGGCCGGAGCCCCGAAAG
>NZ_JBQCVA010000068.1:0-8163 GCF_051962715.1 Neisseria sp. P0008.S010 | reverse complement strand
CGGTTCGGGTTAAGGGTAAATCTGATTGCAGGACTGATTAATGCGATGGGATGAATATTTTCGCAAGAGGTCTAATACCGTTATCCCGCAGTATTGGCCGTTGTGACTTCATGGCTGGATGAAAAAGATTATGTCCCATATGGCACGACCAAGTTACCACGTAATCGCTTTTAAAGTTGGCCGCAAATAAAAACTTTGCAGCAAAGCGGTCTGGTGGAAATTGCTTCCCATAGCGACAATCTGCATCGCGGTCAGGCCGGAAACCCTATGGGTTCGGAATTTGCCGCCGCCCTTTCTGGATATTACCGAAACGGCCGTTACGAAACAGCCGAAGAATATCGGCACAGGATAGAAGCAGATTTGAAAACGTCCGCAGACAAAATCGAGCGGCATACCGGAGTAAGGCCTAGGATTATCGTTTGGCCGTATGGGCAGTTTAACCAAACGGCCGTGAACATCGCCCGCAAAACAGGTTTTGACGGTAGTTTTTCACTCTACGACCGTCGGCTAAACCGTCTTTCAGACGGCCATATAGGCCGTGCAATGTTAGATGAAGGCAGTGATACCGCTTTTCTGCAAGCCTATTTGCAAGAACAACTGCCACGTCACAGACCGCAAAAAATAGCCCATGTCGATTTGGATTACATCTATGACACAGATGAGCGACAAATGAACCGCAATATTGATGCATTGATTGACCGCATCAGCAAATTGGGCGTGAACACCGTTTATCTTCAAGCATTTGCCGATCCTGACGGCGACGGCACAGCGGATGCCGTCTATTTCCCAAACCGCCGTATCCCCATGCGTGCAGACCTATTCAGCCAGGTTTCATGGCAACTAATGAGCCGTACGAAAACCGAAGTTTATGCCTGGATGCCGATGTTGGCTGTGAATGCAGGAAAAGGTTACGAATATGTAACCGACTATCGTACCTAAATGCCCGATCCCGCCCATTATCTGCGACTCTCCCCGTATAACGAAAAGAATCGGAAATTATTGGAAGATTTGTATGAAGACTTGGCCTTTCATGCCCGATTTAACGGCATCATCTTTCATGATGACGGCCTGCTTACCGACAATGAAGGCAAAATTGCACCTGGAAAGCGCAGTGAAGAACAATACCGCCGCGAAATTATACAAAAGACAAGATTTAATCAAGAGTCTAATCTACGTCTGCCCCTTTTTCTTTGCTTCCTACTGCGGTATTTCAGGCGGAAGATTTTGCCGCCTGCGGGGGTAACTTCGAGATACAGGCCGCCGCCGTCAAGCAGTTTGGCTTTCTTTCCTGCTTCGGTCGGCTTGGCGTTCCTGATTTGGCGGTCGTTTAGGGGCATTGGGGGGGGTATGTTTTCGGGGGTATTTTGAGATACCCCCAAATATACCCCTGCCCGCCGCTTTATTCAATTAAACAGGAATAGGCGGGATTGGACGGTAAATAGGGGCTGAAATGCCGTATGATGTTGTTTTTATTGCGTTTGGTTTACAGCGTTAGACGGTATTAGACAAAAAATAACCGCCGAAAGGGCGGTGTGATGTGGTGGCCAGAGGCAGGATCGAACTGCCGACACACGGATTTTCAATCCGTTGCTCTACCGACTGAGCTATCTGGCCACATTTGTTTGAAGCGCGCATTAAATCATGTTACGCACATCTAAGCAAGCGGAATTTAAGCTGACGGATTTATCAGGCTGATATTTATATAAATTAAATTTTAAAGAGGCCGTCTGAAAACCGGTTTGCCTGTTTGGCTGCATGTTTCAGACGGCCTGCCGTCCGGCGTTGCCTTATTTCGGATTTTTTTCAATCAGGGCGACCAGTTGGTCGATGTAGCCTTGTACGAAGCCGCGTGCCGATTCGATGAGTTTGCCGTTGTCGTCAAACAGGGTGGGTGAGTTGCCGAGGAAGGCTTCGGGCTGTCCGGTCAGCGGCATATTGAAATAGGACAAGGCTAGGCGCAGGTTTTTCTGCGAGCTGTAACCGCCCATTTTGCCGACGGAATGGCTGATGATGCCGGCAGGCGTGTTTTTCCAAGCGACGTCGGCGTTGGGTTTGGAGCCGATGTCCACTGCGTTTTTCAGGCAGGCGGGCACGGTGCGGTTGTTTTCGGAGGTAACGAACAAAACGCCGTCTGAAGCTTTGATGGTTTCGCGAAAGGCGGTGTAGCTTTCGGGCGTGGGGAAGTCGGTTTCGGCGGGGTCGTCGTAGTCGAAGTTGTAGAGCGGCAGGTGGCCGATTTCGACGATTCGGGCTTCATAGCCTTCCGGGAACATCGGGATGACGTTTTGCGCCACTTTGCGGGCGAACGAGCCTTTGCGCAGGCTGCCGACCAAGATGCTGACTTTTTTGCTCATTAGTGTTTCCTTTCGTGATTGCGGTGCGGAGGTTTGAATATTAAATCATAATGAGAATAATTGTAAAATCTGTTTATGGTCAGGTCAAGGTATCGGCGGACGGCGGGTACGTTCAATGCTAAAATAACTATTTTTAGGCCGTCTGAAAGAATCATAATGCAAACCCTTTCTTCCGAATTGCAGGCACGTGCCGCCAAAATCAGGCTGCTGATTATGGATGTGGACGGCGTGCTGACCGACGGGCGGATTTTCATCCGCGACAACGGCGAGGAAATCAAATCTTTCCACACGCTGGACGGGCATGGTTTGAAGATGCTGCAAAACAGCGGCGTTCAGACCGCGATTATCACCGGCCGCGACGCACCGTCTGTCGGCCTGCGCGTCCAACAGCTCGGTATCAACCATTATTTCAAGGGGATACACGATAAACGCGCGGCTTATGCCGAATTGCGCGGGTTGGCGGGCGTGGCGGAAGACGAGTGCGCCTTTATCGGTGACGACGTGGTCGATTTGCCGGTCATGGTGCGCTGCGGCCTGCCGGTGGCCGTGCCCGAGGCGCATTGGTTTGTCAAACAATATGCCGCCCACATCACCCTGAACCATGCCGGCTGCGGCGCGGTGCGCGAGCTGTGCGATTTGATTATGCAGGCGCAGGGCACTTTGGCTCCCGCTTTAGAAGAATATGTAAAATGATGCAGAAGTGGCGATACGGTTTGCTGTTTCCGCTGGTGTTGGCCGCAGTGTTGGGCGGGCTTTCCGCCTGGCTCGACCGCATCAGCGAGGTCACGGTGGAAGAGGTGGCACTGAATCCGAAAGAGCCGCAATATTCGATGTCGGGCATTGCCGGACGGCGTTTCGACAGCGAAGGCCTGCTGCGGGAGCAATTGGATGCCGAGGCGGCCTGGCAGTTGCCGAAAAGCACGGAAGTGGTTTTCAGACGGCCTGAAATGAAGATGTACCGCCAAGGCGTGAAAACCTACCAAATAAACGGCAACGAGGCGCGTTACGACACCGAAACTCGGCAGGCATTGTTCGAACAGCAGGTCGTACTGCACAAAGAGGCGGGCGACGGCCGGCCGGCCGGTAAGCTGACCGCCGAAAGGATAACCGTCGATACCGTCAAGAAAACCGCCGTTTCCGACCGCCCCGTACAATTCAGCTACGGCCTGTCGCACGGCTCGGCGGGCGGTTTCAGTTATAACGAAGAACAAGGGCTGCTCCTGCTGCCCTCACGAGTGAAAGCAACCATCTATGACCCGAAAAATCCTTCTTAAAGGCCTGTGCTGCGGCCTGCTGGCCGTTTCCCTCCAGGCGCACGCGCTGGAAAGCGACCGCAAGCAGCCGATCGAAATCGAAGCCGACCAAGGCGAATTGGACCAGAAAAACCAATCCACCACCTTCAGCGGCAACGTCGTCATCAAACAAGGCACGCTTAATATCCGTGCCGCCAGCGTCAATGTCGTGCGCAGCGCGGACGGCCAGCAGACCATGAAAGCCAGCGGCAGCCCCGTCCGCTTCGGCCAAACGCTAGACGGCGGCAAAGGAACGGTAAACGGCGAGGCCAACCAAGTCGAATACTCCTCGGCCAGCAACGTCGTCAAACTGAGCGGCAACGCCAAAGTAACGCGCGGCGGCGACAAAGCCGAGGGCGCGGTCATCACCTACAATACCCGCACCGAAGTCTATACCGTCAGCGGCAGCAAGGCGGCGGGCGGCAAGCCGGGCAAACGGGTCAATATCGTGATTCAGCCGAGCAGCACGGGCGGGAAGAAATAGGCCGTCTGAAAAACAGCGCGGGCAGCACAATGAAAGCCGGGTATCGATGCCCGGCTTTTGTTTTTTCAGACGGCCTGAAAGGGAAAGGCCGTCTGAAAGGAAGATACCGAAACGGCGGATTGCCTTTCGACCGGTTTCGGGGAAACCGAAATTTGTGCGGATATGCCGCACATTGCCTGTGGCGCGGAGGTTTATGCAGACAGCGGCTTGTCTCCGGCAGGAGTGGCATGGAAAATGATGAGGCTGATTGACGAAAGGATGAGCAATGGAAAATGCGGATTACATTTGGGAGTAAATCAGTGTTTGGTTTGCTGTTTCATTGATGGTTTATTGGATTGTTGTGATAGGTTGGGCAGTATGGAAAGAGAGAACTTAGTTGCTTCTTGCAAAAAATTGATTGCTGGATGGGAAAAAACCGCTGACAAAAAAAGGGAAAAGCTAATTCTAAAAAAGAAAATATTGACTGAAAAATGGATGAAATTCAATAATGTAGGGAAAGTTTTTTGTTCAGGAATAGTGTCCCTTGTTATTTTCGTCATTTTGTTTATCTTTTTTCAAATTTGTTTCCCGGAGCTGATGGAAAAATCCGCCGGGCTTTGGAATTTTATTATTTTGGTCGTTTCCGCTCCTGTCGCCTTCGTCATCTGGCATTTCCGCGACGAAAACAACAGGCAGCAAATCGAAAACCAACGGAAAGACATCAATCTGAAGGAATTTCAAAAACTGTCCGAATGGGTGAGCGGTGCACATTTGCCGGAAATCAAAACGATTGATAAAACCACGCAAAAGGAAGGTTTAAAAGACAAGGGCGAAACTGATGGGGAATTTCAGCTTATCGAGCGTACAACGGAGAAAACGGAAGAGTACAGCAAAAAACCGCATG
Source organism: Neisseria sp. P0008.S010 (assembly GCF_051962715.1). Classification (NCBI taxonomy): domain Bacteria; kingdom Pseudomonadati; phylum Pseudomonadota; class Betaproteobacteria; order Neisseriales; family Neisseriaceae; genus Neisseria; species Neisseria sp. P0008.S010. The sequence goes on along the minus strand of NZ_JBQCVA010000068.1, from coordinate 3,150 downwards.
CCGAGGGTTTCGATACTTTTGGCAAGCGTGAGGGAGCGGTTGCCTTGCAGATTTCCGCCGTCTATAACCTGCTGCCGTTTTTCAGGGGCGATTATGGCGAAAGTTTCCGCATGCCGGCATTCAATCTGTTGAAATCCGCCTGGCAGGCAATGCAGCAGGACAGCTTGAAGAAATGGGAAACGGCAAACTTACCCAGTAAGCGAAAAGCAATTATTGAGGAATTAAGGCTGAAGGCAGAAAGCCCTATGGGTGTGGCTTTAACCCATGTGCTGCTCAGCTTGGATCAGAAAAATACGCAACTGAATCTGCGCGATTTTCCTGAAATGCTGCCGAATCTTTGCCTGGCCGGGATAAATTTTCATTTGAGCGGGGTTGATGAAAAGGCCAGGAATTGGTCGGGTTTGAATTTGAGCGGGGTTGATTTTCGGGGAGCCCATCTAAAAGAAGTTCATTTTGAAGAAAGTCAATTGGATGGTGTGAATCTGCAATATGCCGATTTGTCGGAAGCCAAACTGCAAAATGCTGATTTGTCGGAAGCCAAACTGCAAAAGGCCTATTTATCGATGGCCAAGCTGCAAAATGCCAATTTGTCGAAAGCCAACCTGCAAAAGGCCTATTTATCGATGGCCAAGCTGCAAAATGCTGATTTGTCGAGAGCCAACCTGCAAAATGCCAAATTATTGTTTGCCAACCTGCAAAATGCTGATTTGTCGAGAGCCAACCTGCAAAATGCCAAATTATTGTTTGCCAACCTGCAAAATGCCAATTTGTCGGGAGCCAACCTGCAAAATGCTGATTTGTTGAGAGCCAACCTGCAAAATGCCAAATTATTGTTTGCCAACCTGCAAAATGCTGATTTAAGGATATGTGACCTTTTTGGGTGGGAGCAACTAGAACAAGTAAATGATGGCGGTTTTACTGGTTCTAAAATTACCGAAGAGGATTTTAAAGACAAAATTTATCCCGAATGGAAAGCAGAAACCGATCCCGAATGGGAAGCATTGACAGAGGGTGAAAGAATGACCACCATGCAAAAATTTCATGGTGAAACAGGGGTATGTATTTATGATAAATCGAGGAATCAAATCATACCTTAGCTGACCGCGCCTTGGGTTGCTTAAAGGCCGTCTGAAACGTTTTTTCAGACGGCCTCTTCCATTCGCAGACCGTTATGGCGGATAAGGTTTGCGGTTGATTTGTTTTTATCGGCTGATGTTTAAAACTTTTCCCAGTCGGCAAATTCTTCGTTGATTGTCCAGCCTCCGCTGTTCGGTTCGGCGGCATCGGCGGGGGATAAGTCCATGATGCAGTTTGTCCATGCGCCGTGGGTGCCGCCGTTGCAGGGGTAGGCGTATTGCCGTTGTTTTTTTAGCCGCAGGGTGGTTTGCAGCAGGGCGGTGAGGCGGTTGAGGGATGCGTTTACGGCGGTTTCGCCCAGTTCGTCGAAATGGTCTTGGCGGAAGCTGAGCAGCAGGCCGCTGTGGCTGAAGCCGTAGATGCCGGTCAGCTTCAGGGTCAGGGCGGGGGTAGTGTTTTGTTTGGCGCAGGCGGCGGGGGAGGGGAATTCGGCGGAGAAGAAGTCGAAATGGAAGGTGTCCGGCCGGGTGCTGCGGTGGTAGTTGTCGGCGAGTTTTTGCAGGGTTTCGTCGCGCCACGACAGGCGGCCGTGTTTGATTGCCTTGCCGCCGTCAAATTGGCCGGCGTTGATGCGGGGCGTGCCTTTGATGTTGCGGGCGAGGGGGGTGGTTTCGGCGATGAATGCGGGCCAGAAGCCGTGGTTGTCGAGGTGTTGGTTGAGGGTGAGCGGGGAGAGGAGGATGAAGTTTTGGTGGAGGTTGGCGAAGTTCATGGGCGGCTCCTTGGGGCGGCTTGCAAGCGGCGTGCAGCATTTTGTCGGGCGGGTTGTTCGGGGTTGGGGGCGGCGGTTGAGGGGAAGCCGCTTCAGCCGCCTGTGTGCTTGTGATGTGTATGGTTGTTTATGGGGCAAAAGGCCGTCTGAAAGGTGCAAAATCCGTTTTCAGACGGCCTCTTTTTTGCGCAGCACTTGTTTGATGTCGCCGCCGTCGAGGATTGTTACGGAACGGGTTTGCCATGATGCGGGTTGTTGCAGGGCGGCGGGGTTTTCGGGCAGGTCGAACAGGCTGCGGGCGTTGCCACCGAGGATTTTGCCCGCTTGGTAGAGGACGATTTCGTCCGCCAAGCCTGATTGCAGGAATGCGCCGCACAGCGTTGCGCCTGCTTCGACCAGGAGTTCGCCGATGCCGCGTTCCGCCAGCAGGGTTAGGGCGGCGGGCAGGCTGATGCGGCCGTCGGCGGCGGGGACGCTCAGGATGTCGAGATGCGAGACGGCTGCGAGGGCGGCGGGGTATTTTTCGGGCGGGACGGCGGTCAGGAGCAGGACGGGCGATTCGGGGTCGGCCAGCAGTTTGGCCGTCGGCGGCAGGCGCAGGCGGCTGTCGAGGACGATGCGGAGGGGGTGGCGCAGGGTGGGGAAGGCGCGGACGTTGAGTTGGGGGTCGTCGGCCAGTACGGTGCCGATGCCGGTGAGGACGGCGCAGCTTTCGGCGCGCAGGATTTGTACGTCGTGTCGGGCGGCTTCGCCGGTAATCCATTGGCTGAGGCCGTCTGAAAGGGCGGTTTTGCCGTCGAGGGAGGCGGCGCATTTGAGGCGGACGAAGGGGCGGCCGCGTTCGATGCGCGACAGGAAGCCGCGGTTGAGTTCGCGCGCTTCGGTTTCGAGCAGGCCGCTTTCGGTTCGGATGCCGGCGGCAGAGAGCATGGACAGGCCTTTGCCCGCCACTTGCGGGTTGGGGTCGGCGATGGCGGCGACGACGCGCGATACGCCCGCCTGTATCAGGGCTTCGGCGCAGGGCGGGGTGCGGCCGTAGTGGCTGCATGGTTCGAGGGTAACGTAGGCGGTCGCGCCGCGCGCGTTTTCGCCCGCCTGGCGCAGGGCGTGGACTTCGGCATGGGGGCCGCCCGCTTTGAGGTGGAAGCCTTGGCCGACGATTTGGCCGCCGTGTGCGATGATGCAGCCGACGCGCGGGTTGGGGGAGGTGGAGAAGCGGCCTTCGGCGGCGAGGGTCAGGGCGCGGCGCATCATGTCGCGGTCGGTGTCGCTGAAAACGGGGGTGGAGGGTGCGGTGGGGG
>NZ_JBQCVA010000067.1:0-8542 GCF_051962715.1 Neisseria sp. P0008.S010 | reverse complement strand
TGCTTCTTTGGATTAGGTTTTCGTATTTCATTTGGAAATTGTAAATCTTCAGGATACTTTCGCAAGAGGTCTATTGATACGTCCCTGCTCCATCTTTGAATAGGTACTCGTTGCCAAACCTAATTTCTCTGCCATATCTTCTTGAGATAGACCACTCCGCTCCCGTATCCATTTTATTTTTTCATTTATCTTCATATGACTCTCTTTTTTATGACTAGCAGGTAGGAGCATTTAAGATATCTACTATCAATTCTCTGCTCTGGCTCAAGAAACCATCCTACTCTAAACTTACAAAAATTTTCTCCAACCAACCACTTAACATAGAAGGTAATTAAATGTTTCCCCAAACAATCGAAAATCTTGATTTAGAACCAATGATGGTCAAAGCTATGGACAAAGAAGAAGGACTCGGCTGGACTTTGGAGATGGCAAAAAACATTGCCGAAGAGTACCGAAAATATCTCACCTTGTGTCTTGAATATCCTGATGAAGCCATTGTCCCATCTGGTATGGTTGATGATTTTTGGCATCTGCATATCTTGGATACGCAGAAATACGCGGAAGATTGTCAAAATATCTTTGGTTATTTTTTACACCATTTCCCATATTTCGGTATGCGCGGGCAAGAAGATGCCGATAATCTGCGCGAAGCATGGCAAGATAGTTGCCAAAAATATGAAGCTCGTTTCGGTAAGCCCGACAAGACTTTTTGGTAGAGCAGTGCACGTTGCTCCAAATGCGGTAGAAGTTGCAAAAATAACGCAACAAATGAACATCGTCCGCGTTTAGCTGCATAAAAATTACTATTTACTTATCCAAAATTCAGACGGCCCGAAAATAAATATTCAAGTCATCTGAATTCTTATCAGACAAGTATTTTTTGATTTTCTTGTTGCAACATTGCGATAAACTCATCGAGATCCAAAGAACCCAAGTCTTCTGCTTTGCGGCGTACGGCCACTTTGTTTTCCTGCTTCTCTTTATCGCCGACAACGATTTGATAAGGGAAGCGGTATTGGCTGTTATCACGGATTTTGTAACCGATTTTTTCATTACGCAAATCCAGCTCTACACGGAAGCCTGCAGCCTGCAATTTAGCAGCCACTTCACGGCAGTAATCCGCTTGATTTTCGGTGATATTCATAATCACCATTTGAACCGGCGCCAACCACAACGGGAAAGAACCTGCATGGTTTTCAATCAAAATACCGATAAATCGTTCCAAAGAACCCAAGATGGCGCGGTGCAACATTACCGGACGGGCACGATCATTGTTTTCGGTTACATATTCTGCATCTAAGCGTTCCGGCAATACAAAGTCCAGTTGCAGCGTACCACACTGCCAAGAACGTCCTAATGCGTCTTTGACGTGATATTCGATTTTAGGTCCGTAGAACGCGCCCTCACCCGGCAACTCGTCCCATTCCACGCCGCAAGCAGTCAATGCTTCGCGTAGACCTTGTTCTGCCTTATCCCACACGTCGTCTGAACCGGCGCGCTTCTCAGGACGCAGTGAAAGCTTGACGGATACATCATGGAAACCGAATTGCTTGTAAATACGAACCAGCAATTCATTGAATGCGCGCGCTTCGCTAACGATTTGATCTTCTGTGCAGAAAATATGTGCGTCGTCTTGCACAAACCCGCGAACACGCATCAGTCCATGCAATGCGCCGCTCGGTTCGTTGCGATGGCAAGAGCCAAACTCTGCCAAACGCATCGGCAAATCACGGTACGAGCGCAAACCGTTATTGAAAATCTGAACATGTCCGGGACAGTTCATTGGTTTAACCGCATATTCGCGTTTTTCCGAACTGGTTACGAACATATTATCTTTGTAGTTATCCCAATGACCGGATTTTTCCCAAAAGGTTTTATCCATGATCTGAGGAGTTTTGACTTCTTTATAACCGGCAGCATTCAGTTCTTTACGCATATGCTGCTCGATAGTTTGCCACAAAGCCCAACCTTTAGGATGCCAAAACACCATACCCGGCGCTTCGTCTTGCAAGTGGAACAAATCCAGTTGTTTACCCAATTTGCGATGATCGCGTTTTTCTGCTTCTTCAATGCGTTGGATATAGGCTTTTAATTCGTCTTTTGTCGCCCAAGCCGTACCGTAAATACGTTGCAGCATTTCATTATTACTGTCGCCGCGCCAGTATGCACCTGCCAACTTGGTCAGCTTGAAGTTTTTCAGGAAACGGGTGTTCGGAACGTGCGGACCGCGGCACATATCGACATATTCCTGATGATGATACATACCCATAGCTTCAACTTCGGGCATATCTTCAATCAGGCGCAGTTTGTATTCTTCGCCGCGATCTTGGAAAATTTTGATGGTTTCGGCACGCGGAGTCATGATTTTGATTACATCATAATCTTGTGCAATCAACTCTTTCATTCGCGCTTCGATAGCGGCAACATCTTCAGGGGTAAATGGTTTTTCCGTTGCGATATCGTAATAAAAGCCCTCTTCAATGACGGGGCCGATAACCATTTTTGCATTAGGATAGAGCTGCTTAACTGCGTGGCCGACAAGGTGGGCGCAAGAGTGGCGGATGATTTCAACGCCTTCGTGATCTTTTGGGGTAATGATTTGGACGGTTGAATCTTCGGTAATCGGATCGCACGCATCGACCAATTTGCCGTTTACCTTACCCGCCACTGTCGCCTTCGCCAAACCTGCTCCGATAGACGCGGCAATCTGTGCCACAGTAACGGGCGATTCGTACTGGCGGACTGAGCCGTCCGGCAAGGTAATGTTCAACATCAAAAAAGCTCCAAAACATTAAAAAATAACGGCAAAAAATGCCGTTTGGAAAATTTGGTAGGCACGATTGGATTCGAACCAACGACCCCCACCATGTCAAGGTGGTGCTCTAACCAACTGAGCTACGTGCCTGTATTTGAGAAAGCGCGGATTGTAGCCGAAGGCGGGCAAACTTGGCAAGCGTATCGACACTCTCGCATCCGGTTTGTTGTTTTCAGACGGCTTCTTTCTGCACATCCTTCCCTTTTTGACCGAAATAGACAAAACCGGCCACACCTAACAACACCATCGGCAGGCTCAACCACTGCCCCATCGACAAACCAAAAGTCAGCAGACCGAGATAGTCGTCGGGCTGGCGGGCATATTCGGCGATGAAGCGGAATACGCCGTAACCCGCCAAAAACAACATAGCTGTTTGCCCGACCGGCCGGGGTTTGCGCGAGAACCACCACACCAGCACAAACAGCATCAGACCTTCTAAAGCGAACTGGTACAACTGCGACGGATGACGCGGCAGAGCGCCGTATTGCAACAGCCATTCCGCCCATTGCGGATTACTTTGCGCCAAGTGCGCATCGACTTGCGCCGCCTGCGGGAAACCCATCGCCCAGAAATTCGACGGATCAGTAACCCGCCCCCACAATTCGCCGTTGATAAAATTGCCGATACGCCCCGAAGCCAGTCCGAGCGGCACAAGGGGGGCGATAAAGTCCAATACCTGCATCCATTTCAAGCCCTTCCTGCGGGCAAACAGCCAACTGGCGACGACCACGCCCAAAAAACCACCGTGAAACGACATGCCGCCCTGCCACACTTTAATTATTTCCGCAGGGTGGCTGAAATAGTATTCCGGCTGATAGAACAGCACAAAACCGAGCCGTCCGCCCAAAATCACACCCAACACACCCCAAGTCAGGAAATCATCCAACATTTCGGCCGTAAACGGCGTATTACCCTGACGGATACGGCGGCGGCCCAGCCACATGAACAGCACGAAGCCGACGATATAGCTGAGTGCATACCAACGCACGGCCAGCGGGCCGAGTTCGAAAGCGGCAGGATTGAATTGCGGGTGGATAAGCATACGGTATTCCTTGATTTTGGCAGGCGGCCATTATACGCAAAGCATCCGACGGCGCAAAACGCGCCTTTCAGACGGCCTCTCCTCCCGCAAACGTGCGGATTTCCGAACCTGTGGTTTATAATGGCCGTCCGTTTCCCAACCCACCCTCCGGCAACAGTTATGACCACCTTAAAAAACGACACTTTCCTCCGCGCCCTGCTCAAACAGCCCGTCGAATACACGCCGATTTGGATGATGCGCCAGGCGGGGCGTTATCTGCCCGAATACAAAGCCACGCGCGCGAAAGCGGGCAGCTTTCTCGATTTGTGTAAAAACACCGAATTGGCAACCGAAGTTACCATCCAACCCTTAGAACGCTTCGATTTGGATGCAGCGATATTGTTCTCCGACATTCTGACCGTTCCCGACGCAATGGGCTTGGGACTGTATTTTGCCGAAGGCGAAGGTCCGAAATTCGAACGCGCCTTGCAACACGAAGCCGATATCGCCAAGCTGCAAGTTCCCGATATGGAAAAACTGCAATACGTTTTCGACGCGGTAACTTCCATCCGCAAAGCATTGGACGGCTGCGTACCGCTTATCGGCTTCTCCGGCAGCCCGTTCACACTCGCCTGCTACATGGTCGAAGGCGGCAGCAGCAAAGAATTCCGCACCATCAAAACCATGATGTACTCGCGCCCCAATTTGCTGCACAAAATCCTCGACACCAATGCCCAAGCCATTACCGCCTACCTCAACGCCCAAATCGACGCGGGCGCGCAGGCCGTGCAGATTTTCGACACTTGGGGCGGCGTCCTGAGCGATGCGGCGTTTAAAGAATTCAGCCTCAAATATATCCGCCAAATCGTTGCCGGATTGAAACGCGAAAGCGAAGGCAGACGCGTTCCCGTTATCGTGTTTGCTAAAGGCGGCGGGCTGTGGCTGGAAAGCATGACGGAAATCGGCGCAGACGCATTGGGCTTGGACTGGACGTGCAACATCGGCGAAGCACGCCGCCGCGTCGGCAATCAAGTCGCCCTGCAAGGCAACTTCGACCCGTTTGCCCTCTTTGGTACGCCTGAATCCATCCGCACCGAAGTCGCGCGCATCCTAGCCGATTATGGATACGGCAGCGGCCATGTCTTCAACCTCGGACACGGCATCAACCAACACGCCGACCCCGAACATGCCAAAATCTTGGTGGATACCGTACACGAACTGTCGCGCCAATATCACGTTTGATTAAACAAAAGGAAATAAAGAGGCCGTCTGAAAGCGAGACCTTACTTTCAGACGGCCTTTCCTCAACAAACAGCTTGTATAAAGCGGCACATAAACAGACTTCGCCAACCGGACACAACCGTTCCAAATCGAACCGATCCGGCAAAAGGCCGTCTGAAAAATCAAACCGCCATCCGCAAGCAATACATAAAACGGCATGAATACCACTCAAGCCGCCCTCACCCGCAACCGCCCGAAAGGACAGCCCGTGCAGTGGAAAAAATCACTGAATGAAATCGAAGAAATGGTTTGCCGGCAAACCGAACGGCACATCCGAATCATACAAACCGACCGCAACGCCATCCGTATCGAAGACAAAGTCGGTTTGGATTTGGTTTTGGAACAAGTGTATGATGACGGCCTTTTGTTTGGCTACCGCCTGCCGTTCGGCCTGAACGCCATCGCCAAAACGGCAGGCAAAATATTGGCCGGCCGGGTTCGGACCAAAAAATTGAATTGGGATGCGGAACAGCAGCAAATCCGTGTCAATCTGTCCGTATTCGGCCAAATCAAACCTCTGTTCGCAAACCACAAACTGGTTTCGGCAGAAATCGACAACAACCAACTGTGTTTGAATTTTTCCCCTAAGGAAACCAACCCATGACATTCAGCGACTATTTTATAAATTTGATATTAAGTGCCGTATTGATTATCGGTGCCTACCAATTTTACTTCTTTACCCAACGGCATCCCTTGCGCAAACCCATCGTATGGGACTCCGTCGTCGATGAAGAAATCCCCTTCCGCCCGCGCTGGTCGTGGGTGTACAGCTTCCTCTACTATCCGGCCATCCTCTACCTCAACCTGATTGCGACCGACCACCGCCACTTCATCATGATGGCCTTCAGCTTCTTAGTCCTACTGTTTATGCAGATGCTGTTTTTTTGGCTGTTCCCCGTCTCCACGCCGCCGCACTGGCGCAACATCAACCCGGGTAAAACCCCGTCGGAATGGTTTTTACAGTTTGTGCAGAAATTCGACCAATCCAGCAACTGCTTTCCCAGCATGCACGTTTCCGTCGCCATGCTGACTGCGCTGCACGCCATGCCGGTCATGGGCGGATGGGCATTCCTCTTTCCCGTCTTAATCGGAATTTCCTGCATATTTACCAAGCAGCACTATCTCATCGACCTGCCGGCCGGTGCCGCACTGGGCGCGTTTGCCTATTGGCTGTACCTCCCGGCAGCCTGACGGGCAGGCACACGCGGCAAATATCTGTTATACTGTTAATGGAAATTATCGGCTATTGTAAACAATCTATAAAAAACACAGAAATTACTGCTTCACGGAATTCATTAACCCGAAAACGGCCTTTGCGGTTCGTCCGAATTTGAGACGGGTCGATAGTGCGGTAATGGCGGGGTTTGGATACGGCAATAGAAGTGCCCGACTAAAATCCCGTCCGTTTCGGAGCCGCCCTGTTCGAAAGCCAAACCCGGCCGAAACCGCAGGCATCCCGTACCCTGCCGTCGATTTACAAAGGGAGAACACCATGAACGAAAACGAAATATCTGTCAAACAGCCGCCGCGACTGTTTTCCAAAACACAAAAAATCCTTGCCGAACTCGAAGCCAATCTCAACGGCCCGCTGCTTTGCTATTGGAACAGCAATGGCGGCAGCATCTGCCGCAACGACGTGCTGGCCCTTTACCGCATTCTCGAGCACGTCGATCAGCACGACACCGTTTACCTGTTCATTAAAAGCGACGGCGGCTCCGGCAAAGAAGCCCTGCGCATGATCAACCTTATCCGCAGCCACTGCCGCAACCTGGTCAGCCTCATCCCGCTGCAATGCGCTTCGGCCGCCACCATGATGGCCATAGGCGCGAACGAAATCCGCATGGGTTCGATGGCCTACCTCAGCTCCGTCGATACTTCCCTCACCCACGACCTCTCCCCGATAGACCGCGATAACGACCGCGTTTCGGTCAGCCTCGACGAACTCAACCGCGTCGTCAAACTGTGGAAAAACAACACGGAAGACACCGGTTCCAACCCCTACAAATCCCTGTTCGAATACGTCCATCCCCTGGTTATCGGCGCGGTGGACAGAGCCGAATCGCTATCGATCAAACTGTGCGAAGAACTGCTGTCCTATCACATCATCGACCCCGTCCGCGTCCACAGCATCGCCGAAACCCTCAATTCCGGCTACCCCACCCACAGCTATCCGATACTGACCAAAGAAGCCCGCCGCATCGGCCTGAACGCCCGCGAACTCGACAAACCGGTAAACGACCTGCTGCTTGCCCTAAACGCCTGTTACAGCGAAATGGGGCAGCGCGCCGTTACCGACTTCGACGACACCCGCTCCCACTCCAATGAAATCCTCAATATCTTGGAAGCGCGCAACGTACAAGTGTTCTACCAAAACGACAAAGAATGGTTCTACCGCACCGAAGAACGCCGCTGGCTGACCTTAAACGACAACTCCAACTGGCACGTTACCGAATCCATCAAAGGCAAAGTGCAGCATTCCATCCTCCACCTATCCTAAACGGAAGGCCGTCTGAAAACAGGCAACCCGCCTTTTCAGACGGCCCCAACATAAAACACCACCGGCAAAACCATTATGCAAACTTGGACAGAAGCCCTCGGCAAAGAAAAGCAACAACCCTATTTCCGACACATCATCGACACCGTCAAAGCCGAACGCGAAAGCGGGCAAACCGTCTATCCGCCTGCCGCCGACGTCTTCAACGCCTTCAAAGCCACCGAATTTAGCCAAGTCAAAGCCGTCATCCTCGGCCAAGACCCCTACCACGGCGAAGGACAGGCGCACGGACTGGCCTTTTCCGTCCGTCCGGGCATCGACATCCCGCCCTCCCTGCAAAACATCTACAAAGAACTTGCCGACGACATCCCCGGTTTCCGCATCCCAAACCACGGCTGCCTGCAACACTGGGCGGAACAAGGCGTCCTCCTGCTCAACACCGTCCTCACCGTCCGTGCCCGCCAAGCCCACTCCCACGCCGCACTGGGCTGGGAAACCTTTACCGACACCGTCATCCGCCGCTTGGCCGAACAACGCGAACACCTCGTCTTCATCCTCTGGGGCAGCCACGCGCAGAAAAAAGGCGCGTTCATCGACCGCGGCCGCCACCTCGTCCTCACCTCGCCGCACCCCTCCCCCCTGTCGGCCTACCGCGGCTTTTTCGGCAGCAAACCCTTCTCGCAAACCAACGCCTACCTGCAAAAGCACGGCCAAACACCAATAAACTGGCAGGTCTAACGGCAAACAAAAGGCCCTTGAATTCAGATTTCAAGTGCAACACCCGGGCATTAGCGGTTGGAACAGATTCAAAAATAAAACACTTGCCGTTTCGTAGCCAAGAGTTTTTCTTGGCTGGTGGTTCAACTCATCTTGAACCCTGCGTATCTCCCGATCGCTGATGTTTCGGAAATCGGTTTGTTTGGGGAAATAT
>NZ_JBQCVA010000066.1:0-9744 GCF_051962715.1 Neisseria sp. P0008.S010 | reverse complement strand
GCAATTAGGGGCGAAAACGGCTGAAAACCTGTGTTTGGGTTTCGGATGTCGGGGGAAGGGCTTTTTGCAAAGGTCTCAATCTATGTCAGCTCCTTTCCAAAATGTAAAAACGGCATCGGGTTGTACCACGACCGATGCCTGTTTATTCTATCTTTCCGCTGGGTTTATGATGAAACATCCAAACAATAGCGGGTGGTAAAACGCTTTGCACCGCCCGGCGGCAGAATGGTCAAGCCGATGCCGTTGTTGAAGCAATCGGGTGCGCCGCTGAGATTTTCCAACGCAATGGAGGTGCGTTCGGGCGGGATGTAGATTTGCAGCAGGGGATAGTTTTCTTCGACAAAAATGTCGAGCCTGCGCGCGCCGTGCCGCAGGGTGCAGGCGGGGCGTGTGCCGCCGTTGCCGTTCAGCTCAAAACTGTTATCCAATCCTATGCCGCGCAGGGAGGCGGCTTCTGCAAAGCGGTTATCGGCCAGGCGCGCACCGGTGGGCAGCAGGTCGGCATCAAATTCAAGCTGTGTGCCGCCGTCGATTTGCAAAGTCCAGTCGTCCGCCGTGCCGCCGAGGGTGAAATAGGGATGCCAGCCGTCGGCCAGCGGCATGGGGGCGGTGCCGGTGTTTTCGGCGGTGGTGGAAACGGTGAGGCCGTCTGAAGACAGGGTGTAGCGCACGGTCAAGCGGTAGGGGAAGGGGAAACCGTTTTGGTCGGCAGGATAAACGTACGCCAACTCTATCCAAGCCGCGTCTTCGCCGCGGCCGTGCCCTGCCGATGCAAACGGTGCGTCATAAAGCAGGCCGTGGATGGCATGACCGTTCAAAACGTGACGGCCAGTTTGATATTCGCGGCCGTCGAAACGATAGCCGCCCCGGTTCAGGCGGCAGGGGAAGGGGCTGAGTTTGGCACTGCGAAAGCCGTCGGTGATGTGTTGCCGGGCATCGTCGGTACCGCGATACGCGGCGATGCAGTTCAACCACTCGCCGCCGCCGAAAACGGCATAGCGGTTCAGAAGTGCGCCGAAAAAATAGATTTCCGCTTCGGCATGGCCGTTTTGCCGCAACACGGCGCGGTCGGATTCGATTTGGCAGGAAAAAGTCATGATGAGGCCGTCTGAAAAAAAGAAGGCGGAATTATAGCGAAACAAAACGGCAGGCAGGCGGCGTATAACGTCCGTCTCTGCTAAAATCCGCTTTTTTCCGCACCGTTCCGACATGTCCTACACCGCCCGAATCACCGCCAGCTATGGCCGCCATTACACCGTCCGTACCGAATCCGGCCAAACCTACACCGCCACCGCGCGCGGCAAACGGGTGGATTTCGCCTGCGGCGACCGGGTGCACATCGAAGTGCAAAACGGCGAACAGGCCGTCATCCGCGATTTCCTGCCGCGCCGCAGCCTGCTCTACCGCCAAGACGCATGGCGCACCAAACTGATTGCCGCCAACGTGGACCGGCTGTTCATCGTTACCGCCGCCGTCCCGTCGCCGAGCGAAATGCTGCTGCAACGCGCCCTACTGGCGGCGGAGGCGGGCGGCATCGAAGCCTTTATCGTACTGAACAAAACCGACCTGCCCGAAAGCGCAGCCTGGCGGGAAAAACTGGCCTTCTACGAAGGTTTGGGCTATCCGTTGGCCGCTGTCAGCGCACTGGAAAATGCCGAAACCCTGCGCCCGCTGCTGCAAGGCTGTACCAGCATCTTCCTCGGACAATCGGGCATGGGCAAATCCACCCTCACCAACGCCCTGCTCGGCGGGGAACACGCCCGCACGGGAGGCCTCTCCGCCGCACTCGATTCCGGCAAACACACCACCACCCACGCCCAAATGTACGACCTTGCCGCCGACAGCTTCCTCATCGACTCGCCCGGCCTGCAGGAATTCGGCCTGCACCATCTGGACGCCGCCGACCTGCTGCAATATTTCCCCGACCTGCGCCACCTGATCGGCCGATGCCGCTTCCACAACTGCACCCACCGCAAAGAACCCGGCTGCGCGGTTAAAGAAGCGGCCGAAAGCGGCGAAATCAAAGCCGACCGCCTGAACTTCCTGCAACGCATCACCGACGAACTGACCGCCAAACCCTATTGAACCAAGCCCGTCCAATCCGATTCCAACCTCACCGAACCCATACTTTCAGACGGCCTCAACCCACCAAACGCCATGAACACCCTGCCCGCCCATTTCCTCATCCTCGCCGCCCTCGTAGCGGCCGCCCTCCTCATCGTCATCATCATTATCGGCCTGCTGTCCCGCAGCCGCCGTCAGGCCGAACTCGCCGTCCTTCACGCCGAACGCGACAACCTGAACGAATGCCAACGACAAGCCGACCTCCAAGCCGCCGAATCCGCCCGGCAAATCCAAACCCTGCAACAACACCTGCAACAAACCGAAACCGAACTGGCCGCCGCATCCGCCCTCAACCGCCGCCTGCCCGAACTGCAACAGCAACTGGCCGACAGCCGCAGCGAATACGCCGAACTCGAACAAAACACCCGCCGCCTGCACGGCGAATATGCCGCCGCCGAACAACAAATCCGCCACCTCACCGCCCAAGCGGAAGAATTAGGCCGTCTGAAAACCGACTATGCCGAACTGCAACAACAACTGGCCGAACAACAAATCCGCAACGAACGCCTCAACACCCTGCTCGAACAAGAACGGCAGGCGCAGGAAGAAAAACTCGCCCTGCTCGACAACGCCCGCGACCTCATGAGCGGCCAATTCCGCCACCTGGCCGACGAAATACTCGAAGAAAAAAGCCGCCGCTTCACCGAACAAAACCGCGAACACCTCGGCCGCCTGCTCAACCCGCTGAACGAACGCATCAGCAGCTTCGCCCAACTGGTTCAAAACACCTACGAAAAAGAAGCGAAAGAACGCCTGACCCTCGAAAACGAACTCAAACGCCTGCAACAACTCAACAACCGCCTGCACGACGACGCCAACGCCCTCACCGACGCCCTCACCGGCAGCCGCAACAAAACCCAAGGCAACTGGGGCGAGATGATTCTGGAAAGCGTGCTCGAACACTCCGGCCTGCAAAGGGGTCGCGAATACATCATACAGGCATCGGGCACGCAAACGCAGGAAGACGGCCACACCCGCCGCCTCCAGCCCGACGTTTTAATCAACCTGCCCGACAACAAACAAATCATCATCGACAGCAAAGTCTCCCTCACCGCCTACGTCCGCTACACACGGGCGGAAAACGAACACGAAGCCCGTCAGGCACTCGCCGCCCACGTCCAATCCGTACGCCAGCACATCAAAGAACTGGCCGAAAAAAAATACAGCGACATCGACGGCCTGAAAACGCTGGATTTCGTCTTCATGTTCATCCCCGTCGAACCCGCCTACCTCGCCGCCCTGCAGCAAGAACCCGGCCTGTTCCAAGAATGCTTCGACAAACGCATCATGCTCGCCGGCCCCGGCACCCTGCTGGCCACCCTGCGCACCGTCGCCAACATCTGGCGGACCGAACAGCAAAACCGCAACGCGCTGGCCATTGCCGACGAAGGCGGCAGGCTGTACGACAAATTCGTCGGCTTCGTCGATACCCTGCAAAAAGTCGGCCGCAACATCGACCAGGCGCAAACAGCCTACCAACAAGCGTTCAACCAACTCAAAAGCGGCCACGGCAACCTCGTGAACCGCGCGCATAAACTTCACCTCCTCGGCCTGAAAACCGCCAAACAGCTCGACCGCCAACTGACCGAAGAAGCGGCCGAAGTGGAAACCGAAGCATCCGTCCTGCCCGCGCCGGAAAGCGGGGAAACGGAAAACCGCGGATAAGCCCTGCAACAGCAGAAATGCACATCCGGCAACCGTTCGGAAACAGGAAAACAACCCGCAGGAGGCCGTCTGAAAACCGTTTTCAGACGGCCTCAAATCAAAACACGGTTTTGCCGGAACCGTTTCGAAACCCACCATATGCCTTTTTTAGACGGCCTTATATTCGACAGCTATTTGCACAACGGACTTACAAAACTATACAATGCCGTCCGTCTCAGCACACACAAACTTACAATGAACTGGTCCTACCTAGCCGCCGCGATACCGAAATTCGCCGAAGCCGCGAAACTGACGCTGGAATTGTCGGTTTACGGCATCGCATTATCCCTGGCCGTCGGCCTGCCCGTGGCGGTGGTAACGGCTTACCGCATCCGGCCGTTTTACTTTCTCGCCCGCAGTTATATCGAACTTTCGCGCAACACGCCGCTGCTTATCCAACTGTTCTTCCTCTATTACGGCCTGCCGAAAATCGGCATCAAATGGGACGGCTTTACCTGCAGCATCATTGCCCTGACGTTTTTGGGCGCGAGCTATATGGCCGAAGCATTGCGGGCGGGAATCCTCGCCGTGCCAAAAGGGCAGATTGAAGCGGGCAAAGCCATCGGTTTGAACCGCCTTCAGATATTCCGCTACGTAGAACTGCCGCAGGCTTGGGCGGTGGCCGTGCCTGCAGTTGGGGCGAACATACTGTTTTTAATGAAGGAAACATCAGTGGTCAGCGCGGTCGGCATCGCCGAATTGCTGTTCGTTACCAAAGACATCATCGGCATGGACTACAAAACCAACGAAGCCTTGTTCCTGCTGTTTGCCAGCTATCTGATTATCCTGCTGCCCGTGTCCTTATCGGCACGCTGGGCGGAAAAACGCGTTCGGAGTGCGAAATATGGTGCTTGACTGGCTGTTTGAAGGACAAAACGCGGTGCGTCTGGGCAAAGGGTTGCTGCTGACGGCACAAATTTCCCTGATTTCCGTCGCCCTGTCCTGCGTGTTCGGCACGCTGTTCGGACTCATGCTGCGCGCGGACAACCGCATCGTGCGCTTTATCGGCCGCCTCTATTTGGAAACGGTACGCATCGTGCCGATTTTGGTGTGGCTGTTCGGCTTCTATTTCGGTTTCGCCGCCTGGACGGGCATCCATATCGACGGCCTGTGGGTCTGCATTTGGGTATTCGTGCTGTGGGGCGTGGCGGAAATGGGCGATTTGGTGCGCGGCGCATTGGAATCCATCGAAAAACATCAGGTGGAATCCGGTTTGGCCATCGGCTTGAGCCGTTGGCAGGTGTTCCGCTTCATCGAACTGCCGCAAAGCGTGCGCCGCGTCTTGCCCGGTTCGATTAACTTATTCACGCGCATGATTAAAACCAGCTCCTTGGCCGCCCTGATTGGCGTAATCGAAGTGGTCAAGGTCGGCCAGCAGATTATCGAAAACTCGCTGCTGACCATGCCGAACGCCTCGTTTTGGGTTTACGGGCTGATTTTTATGCTGTATTTCCTCTGCTGCTGGCCGCTGTCGTTGTGGGCGGCGAGGCTGGAACACAAATGGGAACATTGACATGGCTTTATTGAGCGTGCGCAAACTGCACAAAGAATACGGCGGCGTAACCGCCATCGGTTCGCTGGATTTGGATTTGGCCAAAGGGGAAGTCATCGTCCTGCTCGGCCCGTCCGGCTGCGGCAAGTCCACCCTGCTGCGCTGCATCAACGGCTTGGAAGAGCATCAGGGCGGCAGCATCGAAATGGAGGGCGCGGGCGTGTTCGGCAAGGACATATCTTGGCAGACGGCGCGGCAGAAAGTGGGCATGGTATTCCAAAGCTACGAGCTGTTCGCCCACATGACCGTTATCGACAACATCCTGCTCGGCCCGCTGAAGGTACAGAAACGCAACCGCGCCGAGGCTGAAGCGCAGGCCGACAAACTGCTGACCCGCGTCGGCCTGCTGGAGCGGAAAAACGCCTACCCGCGCGAACTTTCGGGCGGCCAAAAGCAGCGCATCGCCATCGTGCGCGCCCTGTGCCTGAATCCCGAAGTCATCCTGCTTGACGAAATCACCGCCGCCCTCGACCCCGAAATGGTGCGCGAGGTATTGGAAGTGGTGTTGGAACTGGCACGCGAAGGCATGAGTATGCTGATCGTTACCCACGAAATGGGGTTTGCCCGAAAAGTGGCCGACCGCATCGTTTTCATGGACAAAGGCGCGATTGTCGAACAGGCTTCTCCCGAAGCATTTTTTACCGAACCGAAAACCGAACGCGCCCGGCAGTTTTTGGCCGGTATGGATTACGGGCCGGATTTGAACGTGAGCATCTGAATCCGACTCCGCCGCCAAACGTTTGGCCGCCAAGGTTTTCAGGCCGTCTGAAACCTTGCCGCGCTGTTTTTCAGACGGCCTCTTCCCTTTTTTCGTTATCTTCGAAGGAGCAAATCATGACGCTTTCCAAAAAATTCTCCACACTGCTGGCCGGTGCCGTTATCGCACTCGGTCTGGCCGCCTGCAACGGCGGTGCCGACAATCAGGCCGCATCGGGCGGACAGCCTGCCGCCGCAGGGGCGGATACCGTGGCCGCCATCAAAGAAAAAGGCGTTATCCGCATCGGCGTATTCGGCGACAAACCACCGTTCGGCTATGTGGACGCGAATGGCAAAAATCAAGGCTTTGATGTCGAAATTGCCAAAGAAATGGCCAAAGACCTGCTCGGCAGCCCGGACAAAATCGAATTCGTCCTCACCGAAGCCGCCAACCGCGTCGAATACGTCCGTTCCGGCAAAGTGGACGTTTTGCTGGCCAACTTCACCCAAACGCCGGAACGCGCGGAAGCCGTCGATTTCGCCTCGCCCTACATGAAAGTCGCTTTGGGCGTGGTATCCCCCAAGGGCAAGCCGATTACCGACGTCGCCCAATTGAAAGACCAAACCCTGCTGGTCAACAAAGGCACCACCGCCGATGCCTTCTTTACCAAAAACCACCCCGAAGTCAAACTGCTGAAATTCGACCAAAACACCGAAACCTTCGATGCATTGAAAGACGGACGCGGCGTGGCCTTGGCGCACGATAACGCGCTGCTGTGGGCATGGGCGAAAGAAAACCCGGACTACGAAGTGGCCATCGGCAACATCGGCCCGGCCGAATCTATCGCCCCGGCGGTGAAAAAAGGCGACAAAGCACTGCTGGACTGGGTGAATGGCGAAATCGCCGCCATGAAGAAAGACGGCCGTCTGAAAGCCGCCTATGAGAAAACCCTGCTGCCCGTGTACGGCGACAAAGTCAAACCGGAAGAACTGTTGGCCGAATAAGCGGGCATCATCCTTCTCGAAACGACAGAGAGGCCGTCTGAAAATAGTTTTTCAGACGGCCTCAAACGTTTTGCGGACTAACTCGCGGCCATTGATGCAAACGGTCTAAAAAATACCCCGGCAGCCGGAAAACATCCAACTGCCGAAGTAAGGTTCAAACCTTTCAGACGGCCTCTTAGCCATAAGCGGAAAAATGCAACAGGATGCCTGTTTAAAAAGCCTATCCGCCCACAAGCCTTTCAGCTTATTTCATACCGGGAAACAAGCCCTTCATTCCCTTGGCCATGCTCATCAGCTTGCGCATATTCTGCCCGCTGAACATTTTCATCATTTTCTGCGACTGCTCGAACTGGTTCAGCATTTTATTGACTTCCTGAACCGTGGTACCCGAACCGGCCGCGATGCGGCGTTTGCGGCTTGCCTTGATTAAGGCGGGATTGGCGCGCTCTTTCGGCGTCATCGAATTGATGATGGCTTCGACATGCCCCATCGCTTTTTCCGCCGTGCCTTCGGGAATCTGCTTGGAAAGCTGGCCGATTTCGCCGGGCATTTTCGACATCAGGTTCTCCAAACCGCCCATATTCCGCATCTGCTGGATTTGCGCTTTGAAGTCATTCAGGTCGAAGCTCTTGCCCTTGCGCAGTTTTTTCGCCATTTCGGCGGCGGCGGCTTCGTCTATGCCTTTTTGGACATCTTCCACCAAGGTCAGAACGTCGCCCATGCCCAAAATCCGGCTGGCAATACGGTCGGGGTGGAAGGCTTCCAAGCCGTCGATTTTTTCGCCCACACCGATGAATTTAATCGGTTTGCCGGTCACTTGGCGCACAGACAAGGCCGCACCGCCGCGCGAATCGCCGTCCATTTTGGTCAGCACCACGCCGGTCAGCGGCAGCGCCTCGTTAAAGGCCTGCGCCGTATTGACCGCATCCTGACCCAGCATCGCATCGACGACGAACAGGGTTTCCACGGGATTGACCGCCGCATGAAGCGCCTTGATTTCGTCCATCATTTCCTGATCGATGGCCAAACGTCCGGCGGTATCCACCATCAGCACGTCGTAAAATCCGCGCTTTGCATGGTTTAAAGCCGCCAAAGCAATATCGACGGGTTTTTGCGTCGTATCGGAAGGGAAGAAATCAACCTGCACCTGCTCGGCCAGCAAACGCAGTTGCTCGATGGCGGCGGGGCGGTATACGTCGGCTGAAACGACGAGGATTTTTTTCTTTTTATCAACCGTTTTCAGCAGCTTGGCCAATTTGCCGACGGTGGTGGTTTTACCCGCACCCTGCAAACCGGCCATCAATACGACGGCAGGCGGGGCAACCGCCAAATCCAATTTGCTGTTTTCCTTGCCCATCAGTTCGATCAGCGCCTGATTGACGATGGTGATGAAGGCCTGTTCTGCCGTCAGGTTGTCGTTGATTTCCTGCCCGACTGCCTTTTCTTTAACATTGTTGATGAAATCGCGTACGACCGGTAAGGCGACATCCGCCTCCAGTAACGCCAAACGGACTTCGCGCAGGGCGGGCTTGATGTTTTCTTCATTCAGCGTCGCCACGCCACGGATATTTTTGAAAACGGAATAAAACCGGTTGGTCAGATTGTCTAACATGGACTTCCTTCATAAGCTGCCACGCGGACAGTGTTATTTGATAAAATCGGCGCATTTTACACTACCTGCGTCATAGTGGATATGTGCAGGTCGGGAAGTTTGCTATGCCGGTTATGATGATTTGTTTGACACTTGTTTATGCCGCGCTGGCGGGATTCGTTTGGTTTTGGCGTTTGAAGAAAAACGCCGCCGACTATCCGCTGCGCTGGGAATTAGCCATTCTGGCCGGCTCCCTGCTGCCGCACGGCCTGATGATTATGCTGCCGCCGCTGGCCAATCAGACGTTGATTATGAGCTTTGGTTATGCATCGGCGGTGATTGTGTGGTTGATGCTGATGCTGTATCTGATGGGCAGCTTCTTCTATCGCCTGCGCGGTTTGCAGCTGCTGCTGTACCCCTTGTCCGTCTTGTTCATGTTGCTGGCAATACTTTTCCCCGGCCATGTGGAATCCTACCGGATAACGGACTGGCCGTTTATGCTACACATTATTTCATCACTGCTGGCATACAGCCTGTTTGGCATTACCACCTTGATAGCCGTGCTGATTTTGTGGCTGAGCCGCGATTTGCATCGGCACAGGCTGTCGCCCGCCCGCTCTTTCCTGCCGCCGCTGCTGAGTTTGGAGCGGATGATGTTTCAAAGTATGTGGATAGGTTTTGCCCTGCTGACGGTTTCGGTTATCAGCGGTACGTTTTTTGCCGAGGAGGTATTCGGCCGTCCGATGACGTTCACGCATAAAACCATTTTCAGCATTGTGTCTTGGTTTATTTATGCGGGGCTGCTGCTGAAACGCAGTATGACGGCATGGCGCGGGAAACGGCCCGCCGTTTGGACGATTGTCGGCTTCATCAGTTTGATGCTGGCTTATGTGGGCAGCAAATTCGTACTGGAAGTTATCCTGCACCGTTAAAGCCGATTTACTGTCAGGCCGTCTGAAAACTGTATCGAAGCATTTTCAGACGGCCTGTAAGGACAATAGACCTCTTGCGAAAGTATCCTGAAGATTTACAATTTCCAAATGAAATACGAAAACCTAATCCAAAGAAGCAA
>NZ_JBQCVA010000065.1:0-10012 GCF_051962715.1 Neisseria sp. P0008.S010 | reverse complement strand
AGGCGGGTGTTTTTGTGCATGTTCATGTTACAGTATTCTCCTGGAAATACTGTAAACAACGCTAGGGATTTCTACAGCTTAGTTGATGGTTTTTTTACCCAAAAGGACGATGTCGGCCTGCATGGTTTCGAGGTCGCAGACTTGCGGCAGCCGCCCCCATTCTTGGAAACCGAAGGTGTGGAACAGGCGGATGCTGGCGTGGTTGTGGCCGAAGATGACGGCGATGATGTTTTTGATGCCTAAGGACGGGGCTTTTTCCAGCATGTAGCGGACGAGGATTTTACCGACGCCGACTCCGCGCATGTCGTGGCGGACGTAGATGCTGATTTCGGCGGTGATGCGGTAGGCTTCACGCGGGTGGTAGTCGCTGAAGCCGCCCCAGGCGAGGAGTTCGCCTTCTTGGTTTTTCAGGACGTAGAGCGGGCGGTTGCCGCCGTGGGCATCAAGCCAGCTTTGGCGACTTTCGACGGTGGCCGGGCTGAGGTCGGCGGTGGCAAGGTGGCTGTCTATGGTGCTGTTGTAGATGTCTACGATGGCGGACAGGTCGTCTTGCCGTGCTTCGGTGATGCGGTAGCCGTTCATTTTCAGACGGCCTATCGGACGAGTTTGGAGATGGTTTTGAACGCCGGGTGTTTGGCATCGCGGAGGAGGGCGAAGAGGAGGCTTTCGCCGTTGCCGACGGTTGCGCCTGCCGCGCGCATTTGTTCGAGGCCGTTGGCTTTGTTGGCGGGGTTGCGCGAGGCGGCGCATTCGGCGGGGATGTAGACGTTCAGTCCTTGCGCGCGCAGGTCGAGTGCGGTTTGCAGCATGCAGATGTGGGTTTCCGCGCCGATGAGGACGATGTTTTGCGCGTTGTGCCGGCGGATGAAGTCTTCGGTTTCGGGCAGGACGGCGGAGAAGCGGGTTTTTTCGACGAAGGGTGTGTCCGGCAGCAGGCTTTTGATTTCCGGCAGGGTGGTGCCGAGGCCTTGGGGGTATTGTTCGGTTGCCATCATGGGGATGCCGAGGGCGTGCAGTCCTCGGATGAGGAGTGTGCAGGCGGCGGTGAAGCGTTCGGCTTCGTGCAGGGCCGGGGTCAGGCGTTCTTGGATGTCGACGATGAGGCAGGCGGTGTTGTCGGTACGCAGTGTCATAGTGATTTCCTTTTGTGGCTAACGTAGATTAGCCCTAAATTCCACATCAAACCCGCAAGATTTTTAGCTGCTGGGACGGTGTGCCGAAGTTAAACCGAAATTCGCATTCTTTCAAGAACAGCGGTAAAGATTTGCGATCGATTCCGTTGTATTTGCGTAAGACGCGTTTTGCCTGATTCCAAAAATTCTCAATGCCGTTGATGTGGTTCTGGCGGTCGGCAAACGCTTTGGAATGGTTGATGCGGTGATGGATAAAACCGCTCACATCCAACTTGTCGTAGCTGCTCAGACTATCGGTATAAACAATACTGTCCGGCATGATTTTCCTTTTAATGACAGGCATTAAAGTATCGGATTTGGCATTATCTACGACAACGGTATAGACCCGTCTGTTACGTTTCAGAATGCCGAAGACAACCACTTTTCCTGCCGCACCGCGACCACGTCTGCCTTTACTCCGTCCGTCGAAATAGCTTTCGTCCAACTCGACAGAGCTCTCGAAAACCTCATCGGCAGCCAAGGCCAAATGATGGCTGATGACCATGCGGATTTTGCGGTAGAATAGTTTGGTCGATGAAGTTTTTAACAATTTTAACAATATGAATTCGACGAAAGTTATTTCGCTGGATGCAATAAAGGCAGATGCACACATAGTTATGGCAAGTGAAGTAGTAGTATTGTACATCGGAAACAACAAATCAGTTTAACTTTGGAATACCATTCCAGCAACTCAAAATCCTACGGAGTTGGTATGAGATTTAGGATCGATCTACATCAATCCCATAAAATTTCATCTATGATAGGGGCTTAGGAAGCAAAATCACTCAATATAGTGATAAACTTCTGAAATGAATTTAAAAAACAAGTATCAAAAATTCAGTAAAATTACCGAGCTCAAATTTCGCCGGCATTTGGCTGACGAATGCGAAAGGCAGGCACCTTTATACGGCATTGTAGAATTAAACGAACCCTATTTCGGAGCCAAACGTATCAGGGGCAGACGCGGGCACGGTGCGGGTAGGAAAAGTGGTTGTCTTCGGCATTTTGAAACGCGGGGGCAAGGTTTATACCGAGATTGTTCCCGATGCGTCCAAAGCAATGCTGCAGAAGGTCATTAGAGGTTGTGTCGGTATCGGGAGTGCCATCAATACCGACGGTTGGCTCGGTTATCAGGGATTGGTTGACATGGGTTTTGCCAGACATTTCAGGGGTCATCATGGTGGCAATGAGTTTGTCCGTGGTGCGCGGCATATTAACGGTATTGAATCTTTTCAAAGCTGCGCCGAGTATCGCTTGGTGCAATTTAACGGGTGTCGGAACATACGTTTTACCTGTATTTAAAAGAAACAGAGTCCCACTTTAATCACAGGCATGATGATTTATACACAATACTGCTGAGAATGTTGCGGGAAAATCCTTTAAAATAGATTTTACTTTCTAAGCCCCCTATACATTCTTGAATTAAGCACAATCATTAAAAATGATACTACATTACATTGTAATTAGTGATATCATTTATAATATGAAACTTACATCGGCCTAAACTACCAAAATTACATTTTGGAGCTAAAATGACTATCCTCCTAACCGGCGGAACCGGCTTTATCGGTTCGCACACTGTTATTTCGTTACTCCAGTCCGGCTTTGATGTTGTGATTTTAGACAACCTGAGCAATTCGTCCGTAAAAATCCTGCCGCGTTTGCAGCAGATTACCAGAAAACCCTTTCAGTTCTATCAAGGAGATATTCGCGATTGCGAAATTTTACGGCAGATTTTTGCCGAACACGACATCGATTCTGTCATTCATTTTGCCGGTCTGAAAGCGGTTGGAGAGAGCGTGGCCGAGCCGATCAAATATTATGATAACAACGTGTCAGGCAGTTTGGTATTGACCGAAGAAATGGCAAGGGCGGACGTCTTCAAGATCGTTTTCAGCTCTTCGGCTACAGTGTATGGCGATCCGGGAAAAGTCCCTTACACGGAAGATATGAAACCAGGCGACATTACTAGTCCCTACGGTGCATCCAAAGCTATGGTAGAACGGATTTTGACTGACATTCAGAAATCTGACCCACGTTGGAGTGTAATTTTATTGCGTTATTTCAACCCTGTCGGCGCACATCAAAGCGGCTTAATTGGCGAGCACCCTAACGGGATTCCGAATAATCTGTTGCCGTATATCTGCCAAGTGGCTGGCGGGAAACTACCGTATCTTTCCGTGTTCGGAGATGATTATCCGACTCCTGACGGTACGGGTATGCGCGACTATATTCATGTGATGGATTTGGCGGAAGGTCATGTTGCCGCAATGAAGGCCAAAAGCCATGTTCCCGGAGTACACCTAATGAATTTAGGGTCGGGGCGTGCTTATTCAGTGTTAGAAATTGTCCGCTCCTTTGAAGCCGCCTCGGGCCTAACCATTCCTTATCAGATTAAGCCACGCCGAGAAGGTGACTTGGCTTGTTTCTATGCTGACCCGACTTACGCTAAGCAGCAAACCGGTTGGGAAACCAAACGTGATTTGACCCAAATGATGGAAGATGCCTGGCGTTGGGTGAAAAACAACCCGAATGGTTATGAAGACTAGCATTCAGGCCGTCTGAAACCTTCGCCGAAACATTTTTATCCAATATTTTCCTTAGGATTCAACATGACCGTATCCGTCAATTCGATTACCGTCGCCAACAACGCACCGTTCGTCCTATTCGGCGGACTGAATGTATTGGAAGACTTGGACTCCACGCTTTATGCCTGCGAACAATATACCGCAGTTACCGAAAAACTCGGCATCCCGTATGTATTCAAAGCTTCGTTCGACAAGGCCAACCGCTCGTCCGTACACTCCTACCGGGGTGTCGGATTAGATGAAGGTATGAAGATTTTTGCCGCCGTCAAACGCGAATTCGGCGTGCCGGTGATTACCGACGTACACGAGCCCTACCAATGCACGCCGGTGGCAGAAGTATGCGATGTCCTGCAACTGCCCGCCTTCTTGGCACGCCAGACCGACTTGGTGGCAGCAATGGCGGCAACCGGCCGTGTCATCAACATTAAAAAGCCCCAATTCCTCAGCCCTTCGCAAATGAAGAACATCGTGGAAAAATTCAAAGAAGCCGGTAACGACAAACTGATTCTGTGCGAACGCGGCTCGAATTTCGGCTACGACAACCTGGTGGTAGACATGCTCGGCTTCGGCGTTATGAAGAAGAACTGCCCGGGCGTACCGCTGATTTTCGACGTTACCCACTCCCTGCAAACCCGTGATTCCGGCTCTGCCGCTTCCGGCGGACGGCGCGAGCAAGTATTGGATTTGGCTTTGGCCGGCATGGCGACAGGATTGGCCGGCCTGTTCCTCGAAGCCCATCCCGACCCGGACCGCGCGAAATGCGACGGCCCCAGCGCACTGCCGCTCGCCAAACTGGAAGACTTCCTGCTGCGGGTCAAAGCGGTAGATGACCTGGTCAAATCCTTTCCGGCCTTAGACATCCAATAATAGATAAGGCCGTCTGAAAACACCGTATCCGATACAGAAAGGTTTTTCAGACGGCCTCATACTATACCGGCCATTCTTTTCTATTTTCAAACCATCAGAATCCATACAGAGTGAAAACTGCCCTTATCTTCTCCCGAGGCATCCGCAACACCCCCCATTTATCAGCCTTTTTGCCTGATTACGACCTAAAAAAAACAACACCCCCGCAAACCGTCATCGGCTGGGGCTACAAACCGACGGCGGACAAAGCCCGTGCATTTGCCGCCGCACACAACCTGCCCTATACCGCCTTGGAAGACGGTTTTCTACGCTCGCTCGGATTGGGCGTCGAAGGCTACCCGCCCTTGTCCCTCATCATCGACGACATCGGCATCTACTACCACACCGCACAACCTTCGCGTCTGGAACAGCTCATCATGCAGGCCGACCGCCTGCCCGCAGAACTTTCCGCACAAGCCGAAACCGCCATGCGGCTGATTGTCGGAAACCGCCTGTCCAAATACAACCATGCCGCAGACTTTGCCGAAACAGACGCATCAAAAAGGCCGTCTGAAAAACCGATTGTCCTGCTGATTGACCAAACCGCCGGCGACATGGCCGTCAAATACGGCGGCGCGGACGAACACACCTTCCAAACCATGTTTCAGACGGCCTTACAGGAAAACCCACAAGCGGAAATCTGGATTAAAACCCATCCCGACGTTTTGAGCGGCAAACGCAAAGGATACCTGACCGACATCGCACAACAAGAAAACATCCGCCTGCTGGCCGAAGACATCCACCCGATTTCCCTCCTACAACAAACCGATAAAGTCTACTGCGTTACCTCGCAAATGGGTTTTGAAGCCCTGCTGTGCGGCAAACCCGTAACCACCTTCGGCCTGCCCTGGTATGCCGGGTGGGGTGTTTGCGACGACCGCCATCCCGACATCGCCAAACTCGAACAATCAGGCCGCCGCACCGGCAGAACGCTGACCCAACTGTTTGCCGCCGCCTACCTGCAATACAGCCGCTACATTAACCCCAATACAGGCCAAAGCGGCACCATCTTCGACGTTATCGGCTACCTCGACCGCGCACGCCACCTGAACGAATACCTGCGCGGCAACCTCTACTGCATCGGCGTATCCCTATGGAAACGGGCGGTTATCAAACCGTTCTTCAACGTCCCGGCCTGCCGCCTGCATTTTGTCTCCACGGCCGACAAAATGCTGAAAATCAACCTGCCGCCCGATGCACGACTGCTTGCCTGGGGCGGCGGCAAAGAAACGGTTATCCGTTTGGCCGAACAACTCAACCTGCCCCTGCTGCGTATGGAAGACGGCTTTATCCGTTCCGTTGGGCTAGGCTCCAACCTCGTCCCCCCCCTGTCGCTGGTAATAGACGACCTGGGCATCTACTTCGACCCTGCCCGCCCGTCAAGGCTGGAACACATCCTGCAACACCGGCACTTCGACGAACATGACCGCGAAACAGCGCAAAACCTGCAACGTGAACTCATCGAAGCCAACATCAGCAAATACAACGTCGGCCGCACCGAAACAACGCAAAGGCCGTCTGAAAAACGCATCCTGCTTGTCCCAGGGCAAGTTGAAGACGATGCATCCATCCGCTTGGGCGCGCCGGAAATCTGCCGCAACCTCGACCTGCTGCGTACCGTCCGCGAGCGCAATCCTGATGCCTACATCATCTACAAACCCCACCCGGATGTCGTCAGCGGCAACCGCATCGGTGCCGTCCCGCCCGAAGAATGCGCCCGCTATGCCGACCAAACCGCCGCCGAAACAGACATCCTCACCTGCCTGCAACATACCGACGAAGTCCACACCATGACCTCGCTTACAGGCTTCGAAGCCCTGCTTCGCGGCAAAGCCGTCCACTGCTACGGCCAACCGTTTTATTCAGGCTGGGGGCTGACTTGCGACGAACACCCTCATCCCCGCCGCACACGCAAACTGGAATTATGGCAACTGATTGCCGGCACACTCCTGCACTACCCGCTCTACATCCATCCCGACAGCCAAACCATGACGGATGCTGCCACTGCCGCGGCCATACTGAAAAAAAATAAAGAAATACAGAAAAACGGCAAACTGAAACAGAGCTGGCCATCCAAACAACTCAACAAAATACGCCAACTCTGGCACTCACTTAAATAACGTATAAAAATAGCATATAATGCAAGGCTGCTCACCAAACTATCTGACAATAAATATAGAAATAATAATGGCCACAATTAAAAGCAACCTGCAAACCCTAACCGATTCGGCCGACCGTATCCTGCTGCTGCAAGGCCCGGTCGGACATTTCTTTCGGGACTTCGCCCGCTGGTTGGAACAACGCGGCAAACAAGTCTTCAAAATTAACTTCAATGCCGGCGACGAAGCCTTCTATCCTGCCACCATCCCAAACACCCATGCCTACCGCGGCAGCACCGAAGACTTTCCTGCTTTTCTAGCC
Source organism: Neisseria sp. P0008.S010 (assembly GCF_051962715.1). Lineage (NCBI taxonomy): Bacteria > Pseudomonadati > Pseudomonadota > Betaproteobacteria > Neisseriales > Neisseriaceae > Neisseria > Neisseria sp. P0008.S010. The sequence goes on along the minus strand of NZ_JBQCVA010000065.1, from coordinate 2,925 downwards.
GAATTTACCGCTAACAATAAAATCGATACCATCGCCTGCTTCGGCGACACACGACACTATCACACCGTCGCCCGACAACTGGCCGAAAATACGGAAGGCATCCGTTTTTGGGCTTTTGAAGAAGGCTACTTCCGGCCGTTTTTCATCACCCTGGAACAAGGCGGCGTCAATGATTTTTCCCCCCTCCCGAAAGAAGCCGCATTCTTTCAGACGGCCTACCCCCGCTTGGCCGAACAACAATACCGCACACCGTCAACCGTTCCCGGCGGCTTCCTGCCCGTTGCTGCCGCCGCCACGCGCTACTACGTGGCAGCCAACCTGTACCGCAGCCGCTACCCGCACTACACCCACCACCGCCCGTTCGACCTTTGGCACTACATCAAACTTTGGAGCCTGTCCGGTATCAAGCGCGCCAACTACTGGTTGAAAGACAGCCGTTTTGCCAAACGGGTGGAATCGGGCGAGTTCGGCCGTTTCTTCGTTGTTCCCCTGCAGGTTTTCAACGACAGCCAAGTCCGTGTGCACAGCGACTTCTCTTCCGTCCGCAACTTTCTGCTGCACGTCCTCACATCCTTTTCCTTCCACGCACCCCAGAACACCTCTCTGCTGATCAAACACCACCCGATGGACCGCGGCTTCATCGACTACGGCAAAGTCATCAAACACTTCATCAAAAGGCATCCGAAACTCAAAGGCCGCATCCACTACGTCCACGACGTCCCCCTGCCCGTCTTCCTGCGCCACGGCACCGGCATGGTGACCCTCAACAGCACCAGCGGCATTTCCGCCCTAGTGCACAATATGCCTGTCATTACCCTCGGCCGTGCCAATTACGACATTCCCGGCCTGACATTCCAAGGCAGCCTGGCCGAATTCTGGCAACGTCCCATTCCTCCGGACGCAGAACTGTTTCACGCCTACCGGCAATACCACATGAACGTGACACAAATCAACGGCAGCTACTACAGCCGCGTCAACCTACAATAAAACAAACCGAAGGCCGTCTGAAAACACATTTTCAGACGGCCTTTTTCAATATATCTACAAGAAATGTCCGGCAGCATTATCCAAACGGTTTATTTCTAGCACAAACGGTTATTATCGGCTAGAATCAACAACCTTCTGTTAAAATAAGAAATCCAAGTAGACACCGACCATGACAGAAACCGAAAACGCCGACTCCATCTTCCAACAGGCACAAAAGCTCCTAACAGCCATGCCGCCTGACTACGCAACAGCGCTTCCCCTGCTCGAGCAAGCGGCGGAAGCCGGTCATGCCGAAGCAGCCTTCCAACTCGGCGGCTGCATGCAGTACGGCATGGGCACGGACCCCAACCGGGTACAGGCCACCTACTGGCTGCGAAAAGCAGCGGAAGGCGGCCATACCACGGCACGCTACAACCTTGCCCTACTGCGCGAAGACAACGGCATCAACATCCAATCCGTCCTGCCCGCCTACCTCGCACTGGCCGAAGAAGGCCATACCGACGCACAAGTCCGCGTCATGCACTATTACGCCGAACAAAAAGACGACCGCGCCCTCTACTGGGCCAAACAAGCGGCACAAAAACACCACCCCCAGGCTCAAATTTTCCTTGCACAGCACTACCAAAAAGACGGTAGCCTCAACCTGCCCGCCGCCCACCAGCTTTACCAACAGGCTGCCGCGCAAGGCATCGTATCCGCCCATTGGCAACTGGCCAACCAATTCCTGCACGGACAAGGTGTCGTCAAAAACCACACCCAGGCACTCTACCACCTACGTATCGCCGCTAATGCCGACATACCCGCCGCCCAAGCCGAACTGGGCAAACTCCTGCTGGAAGGGCAACACTTGCCTGCCGACCCGGAAGAAGGCATCAAATGGATCAACAAAGCCGTCCGGCAGGAAGACGACAACGCCTGCGCCTTTTTAGCCAAACAATACCTTATCGGCGCCAACCTGCCGCGCGACTATAAAAAAGCCGCCCTTTTTGCCGCCAAAGCCGCCCGTCACAACCATCCCGACGCACTCTGCCTCTTGGGCGACATCCGCCAATACGGCCTCGGCATCCATGCCGACCTGGAAAAAGCGCGCAGCTATTACGAACACGCCGTCAAATACGGCAGCCTCGTTGCCATGCAGCGCCTGCTGATGCTCGATTCCCGCAGCCACGTTGCCAACCCCACCTACAACCAAGAAGTCCTCGAATTCCAACAATCCGTCGAACGCAACTACCAATCCGGTTTCACCCTGCACTACGGCATAGGCGTACCGCAAGACTTTGAAAGCGCGTTCGCCTACTACTCGCTGGCCGCCCGCAACGGCCACCCCAAAGCACAAACCAACCTCGGCATGATGTACTACAACGGCGAAGGCATAGAGGCCGACCCCAAACAAGCCGCCCGCTGGTTTACCCAAGCCGCCACCCAAGGCGACACCACCGCCCAATACAACCTCGCCTGCCTGCACTACTCCGGCACCGGCGTACCGCAAGACACAGCCGTCGCCTGCAAATGGCTGCAAACCGCCATCGACAGCGGCCACGAACACCCTGAACAACTGCGCGAACTCATCCACCAATGGCGCGAAAACCCCTGAACACAAATCAGGCCGTCTGAAACCTTTTCAGACGGCCTGATTTACCGTATAACCGCCCAAACCGATTAAAAATCCACCTTCAAACCTAAAAAAGGAAGAGTCTGACGTAAATTAGCAGTTATGCTAGGCCACGAAAATGAAGATAACATGCTGCAAATTAAAGAAAAAAGTACAGAAAGAACTGCTCCGGTTTTTTGTACTTCAAGTTACCGCCCGTTCCGCTGCCGATATTTTGCACATTCGGCCCAACTCCGTCATCCTGTCCTGCCGTAAAATCCGTATGGTCATCAGCCATCATTTGGCCTTGGTCGCCGATGAGGTTTTTGAGGGCCCTGTCGAGTTGG
>NZ_JBQCVA010000064.1:0-10636 GCF_051962715.1 Neisseria sp. P0008.S010 | reverse complement strand
TAGCCGCCCATTGTTTCAGGCGGCCTTTAATGGCGGGGAATACGTTGTTTGGGTTACGGGCTTTGTATCTGTTTCAGAGCTTGGCGGTATCGTTCGCGCAAATAGTCACTATACCACTGCATCATCTCCCGCCGTTCGTCCATGTAGTCCGCCCTGTTGTATGCCGCCCTGATGCGGTCTTCTTCAACATGGGCTAATTGCCGTTCGATTGCGTCGGGATTGTAGCCTTGTTCGTTCAGGATGCTGCTCGCAAGGGCGCGGAAGCCGTGCGGGGTTACTCTGCCTTTGTAGCCCATGCGCTCAATGATTCGGCTGATGGTTGCATCACTGATAAAGCCGTCGGTTTTGGTACGGCTCGGAAACAGAAACGGCGTATTGCCTGTGATTTCTTTCAGTTCTGCCAAAAGTTCAAGCGTCCAGTCAGCCAGCGGCACGGCATGGGGCGGTTTCGGCGCGGTCTTCTCGTGCTTCATACGTTGGGCGGGAACTGTCCACATTGCCGCGTCAAAGTCTATTTCATTCCATTGCCCGCCCCTAAGCTCTGTACTTCGTAAAAAGGTCAGCATATTCAAAATTAGGGCTATTCTGTTTTGCGGCTCAATCTCTGTCAGTATCAGACGGCAGAAAAACTCGGTCAGTTCTTCACGGGGCAAGGCTGGGCGATGGTCGGTCTTGGCTTGTTCAAAATGCCCGCGCAATACGGCGACAGGGTTGCGGTCGGTAATTTCCAGCATGGCGGCGTATTGGTAAACCACCCCTATCCATTGCCTGACTTTTTCGGCAGTAACGGTTGCGCCTCGTGCAATGATGGCGGATATAACGGCTTTCACGTCTGATACGCTGATTTCCGTTATCTGTATTTCTCCGATTGCGGGGAAAACGTCCTTTTCAAAGTCGGAAATGATGCAGGCGGCGTGATTTTCTTTCCAGCGGTGTAGATTATCGGTATGCCAGCGGCGGGCGATTGATTCAAAGGTATTTAGGGCGGCGGCTTGCCGTTCGCGCTTTTCCTGTTGCTTGGCTTCGCTGGGGTCTTGCCCAGATACAAGCAAACGGCGGGCGTTCTCGGCGGCTTGGCGGGCTTCGGAAAGGGAAACGGCGGGATATTTGCCGATAGTCAGTGTTTTTTCTTTGCCGTCTATGCGGTATTTCAGGCGGAAGATTTTGCCGCCTGCGGGGGTAACTTCGAGATACAGGCCGCCGCCGTCAAACAGTTTGGCTTTCTTTCCTGCTTCGGTCGGCTTGGCGTTCCTGATTTGGCGGTCGTTTAGCGGCATTTTGGGGGTATGTTTTCGGGGGTATTTTCAGATGCCCCCAAATATACCCCCAGTTTTCGCTTTACTCAATTACACGGCAATAGGCGGGATTGGACAATCAGGAAGGGGCAAACAGGATGGCAATCGGCCTGTAAGCCCCGTGGTTATTAGATTTGGTTTATAGCATTAGACGGGGTTAAATGAAAAAAAACGCTTAGAATTTCTAAGCGTTTTTGTGTGATGGTGCCGACAGCGAGACTTGAACTCGCACAGCCTAAGGCCACTACCCCCTCAAGATAGCGTGTCTACCAATTTCACCATGTCGGCATAATTCGTTATTTTTAATTTACTTTCCACCAACCGGAGAGGAAGGGGCATTTGATGGAGCGGTATGTGCAGGCATTGTCTGTTGTACATTTCCAAAATCCAGCTTGCTTTTGCCAGAATGGGTAGAAATATAAGTTAATGCCAAACAAGTTGCAAAAAAGATTACTGTTGCAATAGCCGTACTGCGGCTGAGAAAATTACTGTTACCTGCAGAACCAAATACGCCTTGCGCGCTACCGCTACCGCTGGCAAATGAGGCTCCTGCATCTGCGCCTTTGCCGTGCTGCATCAATACCAAAAGGATGACGCTTAATCCGGCAAAACCGTTTACGATCATAATCAGTGTTTTAAATGCTTCCATAATTTCAAGCTTGCTCTGCTGCCCGGATAATGTCGGAAAGTGCTTCGTAGGTTAAAGAAGCTCCTCCAACCAAAGCACCATCCACATGCGGAACGGTAAAAATATCTGCCGCATTCATGGGATTGACACTACCACCGTAAAGGACGCGGATTTTAGCATCGTTCCCGCACAATGACAATATTTCGCTATAAATAAATGCGTGCATATCGGCAATTTGTTCTTTATTGGCAACTTTTCCCGTACCTATAGCCCATACCGGTTCGTATGCGACGGCGAAACAGTCGGTTTTCAAACCTTTCAAAACGGAAAGCTGATAGGCAACGGCTTCTTTTTCGCGGCCGTCTTCACGTTCTTTTAAGCTTTCGCCCACACACAATAATGGCGTTAAACCGACGGCAAGGACATTCTCGATTTTGTGCCGTTGGATATCGTCCTTTTCGTTGAAATACAGGCTGCGTTCGGAATGGCCGATTAAAACGACATCGACGCCGACATCTTTCAGCATTTCGGCCGAGACTTCGCCTGTATAAGCCCCGTTTCCTGCAAAACGGCTGACGTCTTGGGCGCAGGTGTGGATGGTATTGTTCAACACGATTTGCACGGCGTTGTGCACTTGGGACAAATACACTGTCGGCGGGGCAATACCGATACATACTTTTTGCTGTACGGGCATGCTGCGCAATTTATGCACGAGCGCATTGTTATTTTGCAGACGGCCGTTCATTTTCCAGTTGCCGATTACCCATTTTTTATCCCACATCGTTCAAATCCTCGTTTTAGAACGGGCGTGATTGTACCCGAATTTGTCGGCCCGCAGTAGCCGGACGGACGTTGTCAATAAAACTCCGCTTCTCCGTCCGGCCTGGTTTTGAAGCGTTTGTGCAACCAATAGTATTGTTCCGGCATTTCGCGTATCCGTGCTTCGATAAAATCATTCATCGTCTGCGCGTCTGCTTCTGGATTATCCGTGGGAAAGTCATTCCAGGGCGGGTAAAAACGCAACTCCACCGTACCGTCGGGCAAACGTGTCGGAATGGCGGGAATGACCTTGGCGCGCGTTAAGACCGCGATACGGCTCAGTCCGGCAATCGTGGCCGTCTGAATACCGAAAAACCGTACGAATACTGAGTCTTTGCGGCCGAAATCCTGATCGGGCAGATAAAGGAAGGGCGCATCGCTTGCTTTGAGCTGCTTGATAATCGCACGCAAACCTTCGTTACGTCCGATAAGGAAGACGTTATTATAGCGGTGTCGGCCTTTCAGGATTTGCTCGTCCAGTGCCGCATTTTTCTGGTGCGAATACATGCTGATCAGCGGCACATCTTGGTTCAGCGCATATACGGCCAATTCGAAGGCCGTAAAATGCGGGTACAGCAAAATCACTTTTTCGCCTGCAGCCAGCGCGTCGTCGAGGAAATGCTTGTCCCGATAACGCACCAGTTTTTTCAGACGGCCTGCATCCCCGTACCAATACAGACCATACTCGGCCAACAGCCTGCCCATATGTTTGAAATGCTCTTTCAAAACAGCGGTTCGCCGCTTTTCGTCCCATTCGGGAAAACACTTGGCCAGATTGATTTGCCCGACGCGGCGGCGCGGGGCAACCAAATAATAGCTCAAGATACCGATCATGCGGCCGATTGCCCCGATGACGGAAAACGGCAGCAACTGGATCAGATACAAAACGGCAAACAGAATCTTCATTTCTCTTTTTTCAGACGGCCTGTCGAGTAAAAGCGGGCATTATACGGCAAATGGGCTATAATGCGCCCCGATTTGAAAGCGGCCTCATGCCGCCGAATGCCATAAAAAAGGAAGGACATATGAACAGAAACCATCGCGGCTATGCCAGGCAAGACCGTGTAAAAGAACAAATCATGCGCGAATTGGCCGAACTGGTGCGACGCGGCCTGAAAGACCCGCGCGCCGGCTTTATCACCATCAACGACGTGGAAGTTACCCGCGACTACAGCCACGCCACCGTTTACTATACCGTTTTGGACGACACAACCCGCGACATCACCGCCGAAGCATTGGAACACGCCAAAGGCTTCCTGCGCAGCGAATTATCCAAACGCATCAAACTGTTCCGCATTCCGGAGCTGCATTTCCAATACGACCAATCCTTGGAACGCGGCATGAGCATTTCCCACCTGATCGAACAAGTGGCGGCGGAAAAGCCGGTGGAAGACTGACATGGCCCATTTAATTCTCCATCCGCTGGAAGGCTTGGAAATTTCAAGCAGAGGCCGTCTGAATTTCGGCCAACATAAAAACGACGCTCTGACACTCTTGGGCGAACCGTCGCAGCAAAACGACCACGTCCTCTACTACGACCTGCTCGACTGCCACATCTATTTCGACCACCACGGCATTATCGATTTTTTCGACATCCCCGAAGGCCCTTTCCTGCAAACAGGCAACAGCGTCGAAATCTACGGCTGCAACCCGTTCGCCCTGCCGTCCGACCAACTGTACGCCCTATTGGCCGAACACAACGCCGGCGGCAAAATCACCAGCGACGCACCTTATGGCTACCGTTTCTGCAACATCAATACGGCCATCTGGCGCGAGACCCATGAAGAAGAAATCCGGCAAATGATGGAAGAATTTCCGCACGAAGCCGAACACCTCGCCCTCGAGCTGCCGAAAGGCAATTACTATTGGAGCATAGGCATAGGCTCGAAAGACTGCTACAGCAAAACCCCCAAACGTTTCCTACCCTGAGGGGCCGTTGAACACCCGGTATTAAAACCGAAGATCTGTTTCAGACGGCCTCCTTGCTCCGCTTTCGGATATATCCATGACCTTTCCCGAATTTTTATTGTCTTTAGTCTTTTTCTCCTATTGTGCCTGCTACGCTTTCAGTTTACGCAAAGGGAAAACCGTCTTTGATACCGCATCGGGCAACGAAATCCACATAGGGAAAAACGGGCATTACTCGGTTTGGCATGACGGAGACGGACAAATCCCCTTCCGCATCACCGACCTAAACGGGCGGGAAGCACCTCTCCCCAAACCGCTGTTTCATGCCAGTTTCCGCCGTACCGACGGCCGCATCACACTTTTAAAGCATGGCCGTCTGAAAAAAGGCAGCTACACAGTAAAAACACCAAATCCGCACAGCCACATCATCTTCAGAAAAACAATATCAGAAACGCCAATCATCCTACTCGGCACTTCCATCTTATCCCTTTCCTTCCTCCTTCACTGACATGACCGCCAAACCTGCCAAACGCCCCGTCAACGGTGTCCTCCTGCTCGACAAGCCCGAAGGACTTTCCAGCAACACCACCCTGCAAAAAGCCCGCCGCCTCTACAACGCCGAAAAAGCGGGGCATACCGGCGTGCTCGACCCGTTGGCGACCGGACTTTTGCCCGTCTGCTTCGGCGAAGCGACCAAGTTCGCCCAATACCTGCTGGATGCCGACAAAGCCTACACCGCCACGCTGAAACTCGGCGAAGCCAGCAGCACGGGCGATGCCGAAGGCGAAATCATCGCCACCGCCCGCGCCGATATTTCCTTAGCCGAATTTCAGACGGCATGCCAAGCCCTGACAGGCAACATCCGCCAAGTGCCGCCGATGTTTTCCGCCCTCAAACACGAGGGCAAACCGCTGTACGAATACGCCCGCAAAGGCATCGTCATCGAACGCAAACCGCGCGACATCACCATTTACGCCATCGATATTACCGAGTTTGACGCGCCCAAAGCCATCATCGACGTACGTTGCAGCAAAGGCACCTACATCCGCACCTTGAGCGAAGACATCGCCAAACACATCGGCACGTTCGCCCACCTGACCGCTCTGCGCCGCACCGAAACCGCCGGTTTCACCATCCGCGAAAGCCACACGCTCGAAGCCTTGGCAGAATTAAACGAAACCGAACGCGACGCCCTGCTCCTGCCTTGCGACGTTTTAGTGCGGCACCTCCCCAAAATCGAACTGAACGACCGCGCCGTCGAAATGTTGCAACACGGCCAGCGTCCCCAGTTTTCAGACGGCCTCCCGAACGACAAACCCTTCCGCATCTACAACAAAAACGGCCGCTTCATCGGACTGGCGCACTATCAGGAGGAAATAGGCCGTCTGAAAGCCCTTCGCCTGATGGATACCAAACAGGCTTAACCCAACCCGGCCCGGCAAAACCCGCAGGCCGTCTGAAAACCGACACCGATACGGTTCCGCGTACAACGCCCTAAAAAAACGTGCGCACGCCGGAAGCTTATGGCATAATGCCGCCTCGTCCGTTCGGCCTGCCCGGAAGGACGGATTCGGAGTTTGCCCGGTTCAGGCTAGGCAAACTTGTCTGCCGCAAGGCTTTATTTTTTGGAGTTTTTCAATTATGGCACTGTCCGTAGAACAAAAAGCACAAATCGTTAAAGATTTCCAACGCAAAGAAGGCGATACCGGTTCGTCTGAAGTACAGGTAGCACTGCTGACCTTCCGCATCAACGACCTGACCCCGCACTTCAAAGCCAACCCTAAAGACCACCACAGCCGTCGCGGCCTGTTGAAAATGGTCAGCGCACGCCGCCGCCTGTTAGGCTACCTGCGCCGCACCAAACCCGACACCTACCGCGAACTGATTACCCGTCTGGGTCTGCGTAAATAATTTGTGCGCCTCATTAAAAAACCGGAACGGTACAATACCGTTCCGGTTTTTTAACATTTAATTGATGCCTGCCCCGCCGCCGTCTGAAAGCCCCGATATGACCTTCCGCCACCTCGAAACCCTTCTCCATTCCGGCCTGCCCGAATGGCAACATCATCAGTTCCGTGCCGATATATGCCGCTTTCACACGCTCGGCGGCGTACTCGATTTCCAACAATTTGCCTACACCACTGCTGCCGACGGCGAAGCCGAACGCCGCGAATATCACCAGCAAACCGCCAACCACACCCTTCACGCCGTTATCGCCGAGTGTAACGAACAGGCTGCGGAACGTGCGGCCGAACACCGGCTGCCCGCCCCGTCCCCGCTTACCCGATTTTTCAGCCTGCAAGCCGATATGGGGCGCAAAATCAGTGCCGAACGGTTCTACGGCAACCAACTCGATTTGCGGTACAACCGCCTCATCATACGCGGCCAGGGCAGCCAATTCGGCCGCTTCCTCTACCACGACAGTGAAACCGATGCCGACCGCGCCATCGCCCCCAACGCCCTCGATACTGCCTTTTGCTATGCCTTTCTCAACCCGCCCTACCCGCCGCGATTCAGACATTCCGCCCGAGAAACCGGCCAATACTTCCTTGACTTCTGCCGTCGGCTGTTCGGCAATCCCGCCGATATTGAAGCATACGAATGGAATACCGATTGCTCCGACTACTTTGACGACGGCCGCGAATGGTGGGGCACATACTTTTGGACCATATACAGCCCGCAAAACGGCCTCTACACCGGCATCATGGGTTCCGCCACCGATTAAACAGCCGCCGCGAATCAGAAGGCATTGACTCATCCGCCCGCACTTCCATACATGAAAATGGTATGCAGCTTGACCGACCCGCCCAAACCTGACGATGCCTGAATCAGCCGGAACAATCCTTATCTTTCAACGCCACCTATATCAATCAGGCCGTCTGAAAACCGATAACAAGGTTTTCAGACGGCCTGATTGGTTTATTGCCGTTTAGGCTTCTACCGGAATGATGCCGATTTTGGCCTGCCATTGTTTCGGCGCGACGGCATGGACGGATTGTCCTGCCGCATCCACCGCCACCGTTACCGGCATGTCTTTCACTTCAAACTCATAAATCGCTTCCATGCCCAAATCGGCGAAGGCGACGACTTTGGCCTGCTTGATGGCTTTGGCCACCAGATAGGCCGAACCGCCAACCGCCATCAGGTACACGGCTTTGTTGTCGGCAATCGCCTGACAGGCCGCCGCGCCGCGTTCGGATTTGCCTATCATGCCCAAAAGGCCGGTTTGTTCGAGCATCTGACGGGTGAATTTGTCCATGCGGGTGGCGGTGGTAGGACCGGCGGGGCCGACCACTTCGTCGCGCACGGGATCGACCGGGCCGACGTAGTAAATCAGTTTGCCCGACAAGTCCACAGGCAGTTTTTCGCCTTTGTCCAGCATATCGGTCATGCGTTTGTGGGCGGCATCGCGGCCGGTGTAGATTTTGCCGTTCAAGAGCAGCACGTCGCCCATTTTCCATGTAGCCACTTCTTCTTTGGTCAGCTTGTCCACATCGACGCGGCGGCCGTTTTTCGGGTTGTAGGTGATGTCCGGCCAGTCTTCGATGGTCGGCGGGGTGAGCACGGCGGGGCCGCTGCCGTCCAGTTCGAATTCGACGTGGCGGGTGGCGGCGCAGTTCGGAATCATGGCCACGGGTTTGGACGCGGCGTGAGTCGGATAATCCAGGATTTTCACGTCCAGCACGGTGGTCAGGCCGCCCAAGCCTTGCGCGCCTATGCCCAAGGCGTTTACTTTTTCAAAGAGTTCCAGGCGCAGGGCTTCGACGGTGGAGAGTTCCGCGCCAGATGCGGCTTTTTCCTGCAATTCGTGGATGTCGATATGGCTCATCAGGGATTCTTTGGCCAACAGGGCGGCTTTTTCGGGCGTGCCGCCGATGCCGATACCCAAAATGCCCGGCGGACACCAGCCCGCACCCATGGTCGGCACGGTTTTCAAAACCCAATCGACGATGCTGTCGGACGGGTTGAGCATGGCCATTTTGGATTTGTTTTCCGAACCACCGCCTTTGGCCGCGCAGGTTACTTCGATTTTATCGCCCGCCACGATTTCCATGTGGACGACGGCGGGGGTGTTGTCTTTGGTGTTTTGGCGTTTGCCGGCCGGATCGGCCAAAACGGATGCGCGCAGTTTGTTGTCGGGATTGGTGTAGGCGCGGCGCACGCCCTCGTTTACCATTTCCTGAACGCTCATTTGTGCGTCCCATTGTACGTTCATGCCGACCTTCAAAAAGACGGTGGCGATGCCTGTGTCTTGGCAGATGGGGCGGTGGCCCTCGGCACACATGCGGCTGTTTACCAGAATCTGCGTCATCGCGTCTTTGGCGGCAGGATTCTCTTCTTTCTCCCAAGCCTTGCTCAGGGCTTTGATGTAATCGACGGGATGGTAGTAGCTGATGAATTGGAAGGCATCGGCGATGCTTTGGATAAAGTCTTCCTGTTTGATTACGGTCATTTTGCGTTCCTTTGAGTTTGTTTTTTTCTTTCAGACGGCCTGCCGCATGATTGGCAATATTCGGGCAGCCATAACGCGGCAGGATAGCACAAAGGCCGTCTGAAAAACAGTTTCAGACGGCCTGCTTGCCGGGTTCGCGTTATAATCCCCCCACTATCCAACCGAATAAGGAAACGAAGATGTTTAATATCGACAAACAGCAGGTTTTGGACGCGTTCCGCCACCGCCGCGCCACCCGTGCCTACGACCCGTCCAAAAAAATCTCACCGGACGATTTTGCCTATATTCTGGAATTGGCGCGGCTCTCGCCAAGCTCCATCGGTTCGGAGCCGTGGCAGTTTTTGGTGGTGCAGAACGCCGAGCTGAGAGGCCGTCTGAAACCGGTGAGCTGGGGCATGGCCTCGCAAGTGGACGACTGCAGCCATTTGGTGGTGATACTGGCGAAGAAAAACGCCCGCTGGGACTCCGCCTTCCTGCGTGCAGGCCTGGAAAAGCGCGGCTTGGACGAAGAAGGAATGCAGCGTGCTTTGGCGGTTTACGAAAAATTCCAAAAGCACGACATGAAAACCGCCGATGACGAGCGCGCGCTTTTCGACTGGTGCTGCAAGCAAACCTACATCGCCTTGGGCAACATGATGAGCGGTGCGGCAATGATCGGCATCGACTCCTGCCCGATAGAGGGTTTCGATTATGAAGAAGTGAACCGCATTTTGGCCGAAGCCGGCGCATTCGACCCTCAAGAATGGGGCGTGTCGGTGATGGTTACCTTCGGCTACCGCGCACGCGATATCTCGCCTCGCAGCCGCAAGCCGATTGACGAAATCGTGAAGTGGCTGGAATAAGCGGCCGAAACACCGAACAAACAGGCGGCACCGCCATGCCGCCTCCTCCAAACAATCCGCACACGACACAATCAATCATGGCAAACCGCAATCTTTTCCCCGTCAAACGCCTCAGCCCCTCGGATGCCTTTTTATCGGCCGCAGAAGGCCATTTGAGCCTCTGCATCTGCTTCCGCCCATTCGTTTGGGACGGTGAAACTACCGAAACTTCCCTGAACATCGACTTATACAACGTGCTGCCCTCGCCCTATCCGCGCGACTTGGCCGGCCTGCAACGCACCTTCGGCGAAATTGAAAACGGTTTTGCCGACGAAGGCGCGCCCGAGCCCGAATGTTCTTTGGACGGCAGCCTGTATTTGGGCGGCAAACACCATCCCGTCATCATCCGAAGCCTGTCCTTCCTCCCCAACCGCAACCGAACCGCGCTGACCCTGATGGTGAAAGGGGAATACCTATTTGAGTTCGAAGGCCTGAACGATTACGCCGATACGCCGTTTTACTTTAAACGCCCCGTTATGGTCGAACGCCGTATGAAAACACGATGCGAGACCTTTGTAAAAAAGCCCTTCCCCCGACAGCAGAAACCCAAACACAGATTTTCGGCTGTTTTCGTGCCAAATACCCCCTTAATCCTCCTCGGATACCTGATAATAGGGGTTCCGGCCGCCTTTTAGGCGGCAACAGGCACACT